>CAMRBT010000005.1 GCA_947040475.1 uncultured Brevinema sp. | reverse complement strand
TTAGCAATCAATATTTATTATAGTATACTAAAAAAAAGACACTTTGTCAATAAATCAAACATATTTTTTTTTAATATGTTTTTTGCTTAAAAATAAGGCAGTGTTTAATAGGTGTTTTTATGAAAGTATAAAGCTAGGGAATGTTGACTTTTATAAATAATATGTGATATAATATGATACATGAATAAAAATTTAATTTAAGAGAGATGATAACATGAATGTAGTAGAAAATAAAATTGCAGAAACAAAAGAGATCATTTTTGATTATATGACTCTAGTTGACACTATGTTGAGTAGAACATTGCAGGGTGCTCAAGAAAAAGACTGGGATATGGTCAAAGAAGTTATCAATGTCTTAGAACCTCAAGCTAATCAAAGAAAATTAGAAATAGCCCAAGAATGTCTTGGAATTTTGGCATTGTATCACCCTGAAGCAGGGCATTTGAGATGTATCATTAAAATGTCAGGAATGGCTAGTGACCTTGAAAGAATGGGAGATTTAATTACTAAAGTTGCTCTTTCTGCATATCATTGGCAGGACACTTATAGTATTAGTGATTATCCAAAGATAATAGAAATGGCTGAAGAAAATCGTAAAATGTTAGCTGATGTAAGTAAAGCTTTTATGGAAGAAAATAGTCTCATTGCGGTTACTGTCATTCAACATGATGATAGAGTCGATGAACTATGTACTAGAACAATAAAACAAATTATAAAAGAAATGAACAAAGCTGAAGATGTTGAATATTTATTACAAATTATGAATATCACAAGACATTTTGAAAGGTTAGCAGATATAAGTACTCATCTAGCTGAAGATGTTATCTTTATTAAAGAAGGCTTAGTTCCAAACAAAGACAAAAATTAAAGGCTTATTTATGAAAAAATCATTAAAAATACTAGCATTAAATTGGCGTGATCCTCTTCATCCTGAAGCTGGTGGTGCTGAAATTCACTTGGATAGGGTTCTGAGTTATTTAGCAACAAAATATACTGTAATTCTTATTAGCACAAAAGTTTCTTCGTCAGAAGAAACTTTTGTGCATAATGGGTATCTAGTAAAAAGAATAGGGCATCCTTTTTTATTTAATTTTACTTTTAGATTTCTGTGGAAAAAAGAACTGAAGAATGAAAGTTTTGATATTATCATTGATGATATCTCTAAAATAGGGCTACAAACCCCGCTATACATAAAAAATATTCCTATTATTGGGATATTTCATCATATTCATGGACATACTTTATTCCAGTTATTATCTTTCCCTATAGCCCTTTATGTTTATATTATGGAAAAAATAGCACTAAAAGCGTATATCGATACTCCTATGATAGTAGTTTCAGAAAGTTCAAAACAAGAACTGTTGAAATTAGCCCCTTTCAAGCAATTAACAGTGATACACAATGGGATAGATGAAGAGTATCTAAAATTGCGTAATCCTAAAAAAAATCCATTTCAATTTTGTTCTATAGGTCGATTAACCTACGCTAAAAGGGGGGATCTTTCTTTGGATGTGTTTCAGCGTATTGTACAAAAATATCCAGATGCTGTGTTTTTTATAGCTGGAAAAGGTGCGGATGAAGAAAGACTAAAAACATATACTCAACAATTAAAAATAGAAAATTCCGTAAAATTTTTAGGATTTATTTCAGAAAAAGAAAAAATAAATCTTTTAGAAAATTCACAAGCTTTATTATTCACTTCAGAAAAAGAAGGGTGGGGAATAACAGCTATAGAAGCATCAGCTTGTTATACTCCTGTATTTGGTTTTGATGTTGCTGGTATCAGGGATGCTGTACAACAAAACGTTAACGGATATCTTGCTCCTTTTGGAGATATAGAGACCTTAAGTAATGAAATTATTAAATATTTAGAAAGTGATAATATAGTAGAATTGCAAGGAAAATCATACTGCTATGCAAAAAATTTTAGCTGGTTTAAAATATTTCAAGAAATTGAATTTAATATTTTAGATCAACTGCCGATAGATGAATAGGTAAGACACGCTTAATGAACTGTAATTTCAGTTTATTTCAATAAAAAGCTTGAATTATTTTATAAACTAGGATATAATAAGATGTTCTATCTCTTTATTTTAATATGTAAAGAGATAGAATGTAATAAAAATAGTAAAAAAATTATAAAAAAACCATTGGAGGCTACAATGAAACAAATGTTTAAATACACATTATGGATCATGTTTGTACTAATCTTTAACTTAGGATGTACTATAGCTAGTAGAGATACAGTTGATCTTGAATATCAAGATAGTAAAATATTAGAGACTTTAATACAAGGACCTTATAAATCTATAGAAGCGAGTGGAGACTTTAATCAGGCCTCTCATAGTGTTTGGAATTTTGATACTACTAACATGGAAGCAACAACATATATTGTTGCAGATACTGCTGAATTAGAAAAGGCAACATATACTTTTGATGTGACTAGAGATGATAGCATGCAAGAGGGTATTATTCGTCTTTATGGTTCAGGGCCTCTCAATGATCAATATATGGGATTGGCAGCGTTAACAAATGCTCATGGTTCCTTTCTTAAAATAAATATACAAAATGATGAAGCTAACGCTATTGAGAATGCTGCAAAAAAACCTTTTTGGGAATATGTCACTGACCCTACAATTTTTAGAGCTAATATGAAATATGGTGGACAAACAATTGTATCTTTAGATTCTGAAGGTTTTTGGAATGTAGAGAATTATGAATATCTTATCCCTGTAACTGATGATACGAGTGGTCCAATTCCTCAATATTATTTCGAACATTTTATAGTTACTACAGATCCAGATACTCGTGTTACGACAGCAACTGAACAGCCTAGAATTTACTTAACATCAACAACCTTGATCCCTGCTAATACAGAAATATATAGAGCAAAAATTAATGATGTAGACCGATTTATAGGTATGGAATTTTTCTCAGATAGAGAGATTAGTACTGAAATGAAATTTATTAATGCAGCTACTTTTGAAGAAGCTAAAGAAGCATTAACTTCTCCTACATCAACTTTAACTTTTGGATGGGATCTACAAGAAAATGCATTAATTAATAATAAAGTTATCCGTTTATTATCAGAATATAAAATGGTATTAGCAGAAGCAGTAGACGGAAATTCTACTGCTTTGGTTGATCTTACAAATACCGATTATTTTTGGGATAAAACAGATCAACTTGAGTTTAATGCTGATGACATGACTTTAAAAGTTATTACAACAAGACATCTAACAGACCCTGATAAATATTTTGGGGTAACAAACTTTCTCAGCTACGAATTGAAAATGACAAAATATTCCAGTGATACAGCTGGGGTTTTTCAGATTCAAGGTGTTGGTAAATATGATGGTCACTGGGGTATTCTTAGTGCTGATCCAGATTTAGACAAGAATCCAGATACAGATATTATATACGCTGATTTTAAAACTGTTAAACCAACAGATGCTGATGCATCTGTTGCATCTAATGCAGCTATAACATTACTTCAAGAAACTGTGGACACACCTACCTATAAATACCAAGATCAAGATAGTGCTCGACGCCCTTATAGATTGGCTGAAACAATGGAAGAAGTGGGGGATACTTGGGTTAAACTTACTGAAGATGCAACAGGTAGTATGTCTTACCAACCAGATAAAACAGAAATTTTCACCTTTTTAGATATAGATAAAAGAACATTGCAGTATGCTCTTGTTTCAGGAGGTTCAACAGTCAACTCTTTTTATAAAGTTGAAGTAGTTGTTGACAATAATAATACCAATGGTGTGTTTTTATTACATGGTTATACTGGTCCCGATTTTATGACAGCTGATTCAACAAGACCTATGCATGGTAGATTTATAGCAATTGATAGAGGTTCAGAGTTATATAAAACTCAAGCAAAATATGCTGTTGGGCGTACTCTGGAAGAAACAAAATCAGCTTTAGCTAATGTTTTATTATTTAATTTACATGAAAAAAATGCACTACCTTCTAATTATAGAGTAGTTTCTGCTATGGAAAAACATTTAACATGGATAGCACTAACTTATAATGATCCTGCTACTGACTTACCTGCTGATCCTGGAGTAGTTCCTCCTGGTCTAATGCCAGGAACTGATATTCCTGTGCATGTAAGAAATAGTACCTATGAACTAGACTTTAAAACAGACACAGAGCTAACAGTTTCAGTTAGTGCGATTATGCCTAATGAATTAAATCCTGGTGAAGAAGGCATTGTTACAGGACCAACCACATACGAACTCATAGTAGCACAAGAATTTTCTCCTACACGTGCTGTGTTTGAGTTAGCAGCTATACGTGGATCTGGCGGACCTGATTGGGATACCCAATTTATGGCTGTAGAAACAGGTACTGGTGTTAATGGAAATAAAGCTTATATTGCTTTTGGTGTCGATAAAGATACTGCTGTAACTGCGCTTGATAACATAGACAGAGCATTTTATAATTACCATGCAAAAAACTCAGCACCAAAAGAAGCATCAGTAATAAAAACTATTAAAGATATTTCTTTTATAGAATCTGACACAGAAGGTGCACCAAAACTCCCTACAGGTATCTTCACTCCTTATAATACTAAATATTATCATTTCACTCATTCCCCTTTAACGGTAACAATTTCTATTACTAATGCAGCGGGTCTTCTAAGCTCACATGTTTATGGTTTAGAAGCTGTCGAGGATAATGGTGACTTTAGAGGTATTGTACAGCTCAAAAGTGAAGGACTTCCTCGTCATGATGAATACTTAAGAATAGATGTTCAACGAGATGGTGGCGCAGGTCCTTTCAATGGTAAAGAAACTATTAGAATAATAGCTAATGATAAACTAGAAGAATTGGCAACAATAGGAACAGGAGCAGGTATCGTTCCTGCAATTGTTACACTTGACGAATTCCAGACAGGAGAAAGAACTCATATAAATAAAACAGTACGTGTTCAAGATAGAGCAGCAATAGATGCGTTACTAGCTATTAATAACCATTGGGCTCAAGTTGATAGTATTGATAAAATGGACGATTATAAAAATGGACTAGAAGTGTTATTTGATGATACCCTAGGTGTGAATGAAGTTACAATCAATAGCATTGTAAATAACCAACTTACTACTGATACTTATACATATGAAATGATGGAAGATGATACAACTGTTTCATTTAATGCAGTAGTTAGATTGATTGGAACGGAAGGTGCTCACCGAAATCAATATATGGCATTACAATCCACAACACCAACTACTCCTCCAAATGATGGTGTTACAGCACCTGATGGTGTAGCTTTTGGTTTTGGAATAAGTTATGATGCAGCTAAAAGACAATTATTAGATGCTTATATACCTTATGTTGCGCCATATGCAGATGGTACAGAAACGACAAAAGCCTTTACTAGTTATTTACCTTATGCTTCTGGAGGATATGGAACAGATACTTTTGTAAAGACAGTAGGTGGAGCCTATATTACTACTGATACAGAAATATGGGCATTTGGTGCTTCAGACCATACTGTCAGTATAACCCCTAAAGCAGGAGGAATCAAAGAATATAATGTATACATGATATCTGCAGATGCTCCTACTGGTACTGGTACTTTTACTAGAGCCTCAGCTGTATTATATTTGAGATCAAAAACAGGTGACACAACTGCTCCATATCATAAAAAGTATATCCACATAAAAAATCATGAAATGATTGGTACAGTAGATACTGGAATGATAGCAACAAAATCAACTTTTACAGCATTTATTCATGAAAATAGATTAACTGCTGAAAATGAAACTGGTGCAGTTAAACTCGAGATGAAAGATTTCAACTATGCAAATATTGCTGCAGGGGTTTTAACACGTGCAAAAGCTCACCCTTGGGTACGATTGACAGACGCTGATAGTCAATTTAATAAAGACACTGGTGAAACATGGACATTTGAGGATACTCAAGTTACAGTAAAAACACCAGCAGCAACAACTGTATATACTCTTTCTGTCAAAGCTGATATTTCAAAATACAGAGGAGCTTTTATTCTGTCTAAAACTGGTGGCATCTACGATAATACTGTGCTAGTTATAGGTATAGGTGGTGAAAATCCTGTACCTGCTCCACCTATATATGATGTTGGAGATTCTTTTGATATTGGATCTATGAGATTATCAACTAAAAATATAGGCACTAGTGGTGGTGAAGACCAAGCTCAAGCAGCTGCCATAGCTGAAATGAATGTCATGAAAGAATGGAATTTTAGAAAAGATGCATCAGCATTACTCCCTTTTAATCCAATTGCAAACGCTGCTACAATTAGTGGAACTGAAGGTTGGGCAGAATTAAAATGGGATGGAACTAAAAATAAATATGTCTATGATAATATGGAAACTGAGCGTTGGATCTTTAAATCTTTAAGTTTTAATAATGTTGACGGCAGTACAGTACATGACTTGCTTATTTCTGCAACTGAAACAGCCCCTAGTGACTCTGCTAATAAATTTGGAATAAAATTAATTACTACTACTACAGGTGGAACTACTGCTACATTCCGAATTTTTAGAAATGACAATCCTAATGGTAAAACAAATCAATATGTTGTGCTAGAATACGGTGTAGGATTAAATACAAAATTAATGCGTGTTGGTATAGGAGCATCCTTGAACGATGCACAAAAGATGTTTGGTGATCTTGTAACTGATGGTCACTATAACTGGAGTACCTATGATAGAGCTATAGCTAACGATACTCTTATAACTGGAGCTGCAAAATTAGGAAAATGGTCCTTAATGAGATTCAATGGTAATCTGAATGATAGCACGGAAACAGGATCAGCGACTACCTCTGATAATACTGGATATGTAACTGGTGCTGATCGTCCTACTTTCGCTCCTAAATCTGTATTAGAATATACCTTTGATATTGAGAGAGGCGTATTGACTATTAATAATATTATTGACGGTAAAAGCACTCCTTCTTCTTATGGAATGACTGTGGTAGAAAATCCTGAGTCAACAAAAGCTATTTATCTCTTGAGTGGCTTTGGTCCTCATGGTGATCAATACTTGTATCTAGAATTTGCTGAGGCACCAACAGCACCAGAACATATAACAGACTTAAATAAAACAAGAGCAAAAGCGTCTGTAGCACCTTCACTCCAAGCGGTGAAAAATCTAAATGCTGCGGTTGTTAATAAATGGAATTTATTTGCTTCTGAATCTATCAAAGTTGATGATGCTGTATTTACAGAAGCAGCTAAGAGACAAGGATTTATTGCTGCTACAACAACAGGTGCACATGTAGAGCTTGGATATAAAACAGATATAGCCGCTCCAATAAATGTTTATGATACTACATTAACAAAATCTTATACTATTATTCCTACAATAGGAACATACAGTGGAGTAGAATACACTAATAATAGAACTATAATCATATCTAATGTATCTCCAGAGAGTACTCGTGATGATGTGTATACCTATGAAATGCATGCATCTATAACTGATGGTGGACAAAAAAGAGCTATAGCTTACCTTAATGGTTCTGGACCAGATGGGGGTAAATATATTACTATTCGTTTACCTGATGCTGGTGTACATGAATCAAGTGCCTTTATTAGTGTAACTGATCAAGGTACAGCTGACAATTCTATACTCGCAGCAACAATAGCTCCAGACCCAGACAATGCAGGATCAGATGGTAATAAAGCTTTTAGATATAGAGTAAAAAGTAGTGTAGAATCTACATCTACTGTTCTTACGACTTTGGGAAAAGATGGATTAGTAACATTAGATGGTGATAATATTTACTTAGATAGTGACACTACTGAATGGACATTTAATGCTGCTAATTTAACAGCTAGTGTTATTGTACGTGATGGTACAGGATCTATTGTTGCAAATTATAAAACTATTTTAGTCAAAAATGACAGAGAAACGGCAACAGCACCTTTCAAAGGTATAATATATCTTCGTGGAGTTACTGACGGAGCGGCCTTAAACGGTAAATATGTAGCTATAATTAAAACTGCCGCTGGTGGTATATCACAAAAAACCGGTACATATACCGAAGCTTATAACTATTTGAACACTACCCCAGCACCAAACTTAACTCCAAAAACTGCTGTGCATTTTCCTAAACTTGAGCCTATGATAGCTAGTTTAGTAGGTCTTGATGCGACTGCATGGAACTCTTTAACTGATGGTACATTTGTACAAGACAGTGGAACTACTATTAAACTTACATTTTTAGCTGATCGTAATGTGACTGTTCAAAAAGGAACAGGAGCACTAGTAAACCTTAGATTCAAACCTGTATACGATGAATCTGTGGGAGATGCTGTAATTACTAAAGCTATGATACAAATAGTTCCTAAAGCAGGTTCTACTGTTCCTACCGAATTCTCAGGTAAAACAATAGCTTTAGATATAATAACTCCTGAAAGTCCTGATGCTATACGTTTGGTAGCTCTTGAGGGTACTGACATTACTACTGCTGGTTTTATTGATGGCCTTAAAACTGCTAGAGATACGACCTTAACAGACCCTAACTATATTCTTTCAAGTATTTTTGATAATCCAAAAACTGCTTTAATAGCTTTAAATGGAGTCTCAACTGCTGGTACTTGGCGTATGGTCAATGGAAAAGATGAATTAATAGGTGAGGCTATTACTACTGTGGGTCAGTGGGAAACCGCTTATAACGGAGCTCCTACTACTGACAGAAAATCTCAACATGCACCGTGGGCTTTCAAAATAAATACTACTGGTTCAGCAATGACAGTTAGTCGTGCTGGAGATGACCTCAGTATAGAAACTGCTAATGCAGTTTATGAATATCTTACTAAAATAATAGCTCCTGACGGTGATCAAACTGCTATATTCAAAATGTATAGAGGAAAACCTGAAGTTAAGGACAATACTTATTATCAAACAGAAGTCTCTAACCAATATTATGCTGTCAAAGTTGGTCTTAATACAGAGCACTTTAGAGCGAGATTATATAGTGCTAATACTGTTGCAGATGCTAGAACACTCCTAAATAACACAGAAAAAGAACCTTTTAACAATCTCATGGCTGCAGAGCTTTGGAGAGATTTGGGTGTTAGTGCAATAACCAGAATGAATCTAGACCAAACAGGAGCTGTTGAAATACAAAAACCTGCTAACTTTAGTCAATGGGTTGTATTAGGTACTGATCCTGCGATTGGTCATACTTATATAACTTTTGACCAAGATGCTTTAACAATGAGTGTAATAAGGATCGCAGGTATTGGAGACACAGGCTTAGTGCCAGGTGTAGATGTTGCAAGTGCAGAAACTTATGGACTATCCCTAATGCAAAATATTAGTGCGACCTCTGCTATTTATTCACTTAATGGTTTTGGAGAATATAATGGTAAACTCTTAGCTTTTGCTAGACCTGAGGGAGACACTGCTAAAAATAAATCCACGATCTTTTTCACTGGTGGAACGGATCATACATATGCAGCAGCTAATGCTGGATTAAATGACGCCGGCAATGCTCTTAATTATGTAGAAAAAAGAACACTTCTTTCTAGTGCTCTGTCTATAGCTACTGCAGAAAAAATAGGTGCTGTAGTTTCTATTGACCAAGATGCTCCATATACGGCAGCTGACACCTCAGTAAAAGTATTAAATTTAAGAGATAATACAAACTGGCAATTCTCTGTAGCTACCGATGCTTCTCTTGCTCGTACAGCTTTGGTAACTCTTACAAAAGATGGTATTGCAACGACTGTTAGCTATACTTTATCAATATTAGAAAAAGCAGATGGATCAGATGCAGATACAGAAACCAAAGGTGCATTTAAAATGGGCAATGCAAGTGGAGATCTCGATGGTGCTCATGTTGCTATGCATACATATGAGAATGCGGTTCCAGCGAAAAGTACTATTAGACTAGAACTATTTAAGACTGGAAATGCAGGAAATGATAAAGCAGCTGCTTTAGCAGCGTTTGAAGGTGTCAACCCAGCATTAACTGCACCTACAGCTCATTATAAACCAGCAACATTTGTTACAGCCTATACATTAGTTACAATAGCTAATGATAAAGTCCTTGTAACACTAGACGCTGATGCTATTTATCTAGATCATGAAACTCAAGAATTTAGATTTGATGCGAAAGCAAATAGTGTTAACATCCTTACTAGAGATGAGTTTGGAACCTTCGCAGGAGATGAAAGACTTGTTAATAGTTCTGATAACTACTTCCTCAATCCTGTAGTAGGCTTTGCTGCTGATACTGGTGTGGATACTGATTCAAGAAGAGCATTATACTACTTAAAAGCATCTAAACCTGATATTCTGCCTGCACCTCCTCTACATAATAAATTTGTTGCTTTTGAAGTACAAAGTACAGCAGATCAGACTCAATATGGTAGATTTGTGGAAAGTGATGTAGTTATTACGGAAGACGCTCTAAAAACTGCTACAATAAATATAGCTGTAAAAGAATCTGTAAATCTTAGTGACACAGCTTTATTAGCGCTTGAAGCTACAGGTGGTAGAGATGGTCTGGGCTTTTTAAATTCTGATGGAACTAAGTTTGACTACAATCCTGTAAATACAGAAGAAATATATGTAGATGCTAAACAACGATTATTAATTTATGTAAATATAGACGATTCTACACCAGAAACTAACTACTATCGTATTCAATTACAAGTAGATGCCGTAACAGATGCAGAGGCACCTGCGAATAGCAAAAAATTCTCATGGGAAATGATAGCAAATAGTAGAACAGATTTATTCTTCCAAAGAGAAGATTATGTTAAAAAATATCCTACTGCAGTAACAGGGACTGTTGGACATGCAGTTCCATTAAGAAAATCTAATGGTGAGATTGATCCCGATGCCGTAACAGGTGGTGCTGGCAATAGGGTTCAATTCAGATACTGGTCCATGGGTGTTCCATTTACAGGAGATACAGGTATTTTTGTAGGATATGCTAGATCATACACAGGGTCAGGAAGTGCTCCACAGAATAGATCAGGTTCAAAAGATCCTAAACTAGTAAAATTATCAATATTAAAAGCTGAGCCAAAAGTAAGTATAACAGCTACTGCAGGATTAGAGGCTAATGACTGGTATATTCCTGTAGACGAAAAAAGAAAGGCTTTACCAGGTGGTGAAAAAGCCACAGACTTTGCTTTCCGTACTCCTCAAAAAACAGCACCAAGTGGTAAAGCAGTGGCTGTACATGATTTTGAGATGAGTAGTCGTGACGTAACCACTCCTACTACTGCCAATGGTCGTGTTAAAATTTCTCATGTGAAATATTTAACAAAAGTTATAGACAGTACTGATGAATTCAACGGAATAGTTCTTCCACATGGTATAGGACAATTTAGTAACCCTGATGCTCCTAGTTCAATCTTTAAAACGGAAATTTCAAACAAATATGTAGCGATACAAGTGGGTCGACTAGAATCTGAAAAAAGAGTTAAACTTGCTTATGGTGATACAGAACTCTTAGCAAAACAGAAGTTATTATCTTTAGAATATTGGAATTATGTGCCTGCATCTGTGTTAACAGCACAGCCAACTATTGTTAAAAACATGATAGCAGCAATTAAAAACCAAGGTGCATGGGTACACAAAGCCGGAAATACCGCTGACGTACCAGCATATGGTTCTGGAAAGACAACAAATTTCATATTTGCTGACGATGCAAAAACTCTTAGAATAGATAATATAGCTGATGGTAAGACAGTTACAGAAAGTTATGATATTTTAATGATAGAAGAAACAATTGGAGGCACAGCCAAAACAGGACTCTTCCAACTAGAGGGACATGGAGTGTCTGATAATAAATTTATGGCAATAGCATTAAGTGAAGAGGCTGCTACTGGTGATGTAAAGCAAACGGCGAGATATGCAATAGCAGCTACTATTCAAGACGCTAAAAACGCTCTTACAGCCCAAACTCATCCTAATTTATATAGACAAATAGAAATTACAAAAACAGGTAAATCAGTGGCTAATCTGATAAGAAGAAGTGCAGATGTTGCTGGCAAACCAAATCCTATAGTTGAATATACTCGTCATACTGATGGTACAGATTATTATGATCCTAAAAGCACATATGAATATCAATTTATATTTGGCCCGAAAGTAATAATAACCACAATAAGTAATGAAGCTCCTCCTGTAAGTCATACATATGATATGGGTATTTACAGTGCAATAACGGATTACAGTGCGGATGAAGGATATTATACACTTACAAGTCCTACAGGTGGTGAAGGCCCTGACAATGGGCAGGTATTGGGTGTCAAAGGAGCAGACGGTACTGCTGCGTTCCAAATCCAAGTATCTGGTAGAAAATACAGTAAACTTGATAAACCGGGTGGAGAAAATCTTACGGGTACAGTTATCCCTAAATTTGTGAATGAAGGTGAAATAGCTACGACAGGTAAGGGACAAAGACATTATTGGAATCTCATAAATACAGTGAATAATGGTAAAAACACAATAGTTAAAGAAAATGCTACTTTAACTACCCTAAGTGCAGAACCTTTAGCATCTTTTGCAAAAGGAACGGGAGTAGAAATACAAACCCCTAATGGAGTCTATGATCCTGACAACACAATGACGTATACTTTTAATGCAGATGCAGAAACTCTACAAGTAATAACCTTTATTAACACAGCAAGAACTGTTCAAAATTATAATATATCTATAGTAGAAAATAATCTTAATAAAACTTTACTCTATGCTGAAAGTGCAAAAGTCAAAGGCACAGGAGCATTTCCTTTAGATAAGCAATTTATAGATGTAGAAATAATTAATGAGGCTAATTTCTTAATTGCTTATGGTGATACAAAAGTCGCAGCCAATAGCGAAGCTAGAAAACTAAAAAATAGAGCTAGTGCCTACAAATATAGTTATTGGACACACGAACGCTTAAGAGACTTTACTAGTATGGATAAGAGACTCATAGAAAAACTAAGAGACATATCCACGACTGAACAGACCTATTATGAAGTGGAAGACTGGGATATAGCTAAGAATGCCGTTGCTAAAACAGCTACTGGTTTAGTTATGATGGCTGACGAAAGATTCTTTAAGAACGGAGGAGCTTCTCGGTATGCAAATGCTAAAGATGGATTCTTTAATGCTAAAGATTACTACAAGTTTACGATTGAAACTCTTACAACAGGGGATAAGAAAGTAGACTATATAGAGATAAACCACTATCAAGGTGCTGATGTACTAAAAAGTACACTAAAAGCAAGAATCCGAATGTTAGCTGATACAAGTACAACTGAAGGTACTTTTGTAATACTCAAAGGTGTGAAAGCTGATGGATTAGAAGAGACTACTATGGGTACTGAATTAAAAAATATATTTGAAAACTCTGTATTATCCATAAAGATTAATACTGATAATCAAATAATGCTCGGTTATAGTAAAGCTAGTGGCATACTAGATGCAGAAATGGCTGCTGCTAAAGCTCAACTAGCTACTAAAATGGGTGGTCTATCACAATACACACCGAATATGATCAGTGAACATACAGCTAGACAACAACATTTTGTTCCTTATATTCTTTCTTCAAACCCAACAAGAACATTCGTTAATGCCTATGGTATTACAAAGGAAACTGTGGCTACAACAGATCCTAGTGGTGCTGGATTTAAAGTAGGTAATAGCCAAATGACCTTTATGTTTAATAAGAGTGGTACAGCAACAGGGGTTGATACAGCTAACCGTATCTACAACGCTAAAATACACACGAAAAGCGTAAGTGTTTTGGATGAACCCAACCCCTCATCAGGAAATGAAGATAGAGGAGATAATACAACAGATTTCATGATACAACCTTTACAGGTTGATAGTAAAGAAAGAATGATCTTTAAATTCCATAAACCAACAGACACGGGCACAGCTACTGCGAGTGACTCTCTGCTTACTAAAGATACTGCTTGGAAAAATCTACTGTTGAACAGTTATCAAGCAGTAGAGATAGGAACTGGAGGCAATCTACTTCAATACAAATGGGTTCATGGAGATTCAGTTGCTGATGTTACTACCAAATTAAATAAACAGGCCTTCTTTAATGGATCTCATTATTGGGGTGCTACTACTGCAAGAAGAGTAGGGCTAGATAAACTGACTGCTTGGCAAACGCCAACTCAAGCTCAGATAGACGCTGTAAACGCTTCTGACTCCAAACCGTTACCAGCATGGAAAAAACAGTATACCCTTTATCATCACAAGTTTGATCAACCATCAAGCGGTTCTGCTAGTCATTCAGGAACAAGTAATGATCAAGATCTGTTTTTGATAACAGAGCCTAATAGTAGTGCCAATGTAACACTTACCTTTAGAAAAGTACCAAATTATGAAGGTACAGGAGCGCATTACCCTCCAAAAGGTTATAACTATACACTACAACTGGTCCAGAACGGAGATACAATAGGAATGTATGAAGTAACTCCAAAGGATATTCCTTCACAGGGAGACGGGTCAAGAAAATATGCTTTAGGTGTTACAGGAATAGGTGCTATGAATGGATATGTAATATTCATGAGTAATGACGAGTTCAAGACCACAGCCACAACTGACAAATGGAGAATGATATGGGTAAACCCTAAAGACGGTGATCAATTCGGGGACATGGTGGAACAGTTCTTACATAATAAAAATGCTACTGGTACCACTTGGCTCTATAGTCGTAAAACTATTAATTTAAAAGCTAACCCACCAACACCATAAAACGATCTAACCTAAAATGATCTAATCAAAAACCCCTCTCGGATAATACTGAGAGGGGTTTTTATTTGTATTATAGATTAAAGTCGCCTATAATAAGGAGAGGAGAGTGCGATGAAAAAGAATTTTGTTAAAAACTTTTTAGTGTCTTATAGCTGTGGAAAGGATAGCACCCTCGCTCTCTACAGAATGCTCCAGCAAAATCACAAAGCCGTGGGACTCCTAGTCACCATCAATCAAGCCACCCAAGTGTCGTGGTTTCATCTGGTGCCTCGGGCTGTCATTCAAAAGATCGCCGACTCTCTAACAATCCCCGTGTATTTTATAGAATCGACGGGGGCTCAGAATTATCTGGATACCTACGAAGAAACGCTGAAAAGAGCTTCTATCGAAACGAATGCTAAAATCTGTGTCTTTGGGGATATCGATATACAAGAGCATAGAGATTGGTGTACGGAGAGGACGGATAATGTGGGCATGGAGGCAGTGTTTCCACTTTGGCAAGAAGACAGGGAATCGCTCACTCATGAATTTATAGATCTGGGCTTTGAGGCTATTATCAAAGTCGTGAATACGGAATTTTTGTCCAAAGATTTATTAGGACAAAAGCTCACAAAAGAACTCGTCACACAAATCAAAGAGAGTGGGGCAGATCCTTGTGGTGAGAATGGCGAGTATCATACTATCGTTGTTGATGGGGCTATCTTTGATAAAAAGGTAGAGATCAAACACAAAGAGATCTCTGAGTATGAACAATACAGAATCTTGAATATTATTTGAAGTGATGTTTAAAGCTATCTCTTCGCTAAATAAGAAATGCTTACACAAAAGCCCTCTATGCTTACGCTAGGGGGCTTTTTATTTGTATAAATTGATAATCTTGGATCGAATGACCCTAATTTTGTTAGTCAGTAAAAGTAAATTTTTTAGTTTCACTTCTATAAGTTCGATATTTCCCACCATCTTTAGTTACATCTATAAATTGATAGAATCCTATGCGAGGAGGATTTATTTTGTACATAGCATCAAAACCTATATTTGAATTTCCTAATATTGTGCTTTTATCCAATTCATAAGTAGCAAATATTCTCCCATCATCTGAAAAATTACCAATAGATGTTGGTCTTCCTTTAACAAGATTAATAAATGTTTCAATAGGGTCTTGAGTAACACAGTCATTTTTAGTTGAGCAGGAGACGAAAATAATACTAAATAATACTAAATAATAAAATTTTTTCATAAAATGCTCCTTTTGATAGATTGACTAATCTTGATTAGGAAATATCCTAGCCGAATTTACCGGTGAGATATTCTTCTGTTTTTTTGTTTTTAGGGACGGTGAACATTTTTTTGGTTGTGTCATACTCTATGAGCTCGCCCAAATACATAAATGCTGTATAATCGGAAACTCTACCCGCCTGAGCGATGTTGTGCGTCACCAATATAACAGTTACAGATTTTTTTAGAGTGATGAGGAGTGATTCTATCATCGATGTTGATCTAGGATCGAGTGCAGAGGTAGGCTCGTCTAGGAGTAAGACTTCTGGGTTCATTGCTAGTGTTCTAGCGATACAAAGACGTTGTTGTTGTCCACCAGAAAGGAAGGATCCCTTGTCATGAAGCTTGTCTTTGACTTCATCCCATAAGGCAGCTTTGCGTAGGGATTCTTCTACTAATTGATCGGCTTCGGCTCTGGTCAATTTTGCCCCATTGAGCGTGTAACCAGCGATAACATTATGATAAATACTCATGGTAGGGAAAGGGTTTGGGTGTTGAAAAACCATTCCAACACGCCGTCTCAATGAAATAGAATCCATTTCAAAAATATTCTCTTGATTTAGGTGGACGCTACCTTTGTAGGTACAACCATCAATGAGTTCGTTCATTCTATTAAAAGTTCTTAATAAAGTAGATTTTCCACAACCTGAAGGACCCATAATAGCGATAATACGATGTTCAGGGATGTGCATATCGACAGATTGGAGCACTTGAGTTTCACCATAGTAAACGCTAAGATCTGTAACATCAATAATACCAGGTTTTTTGATACGCTGAGATGATACTAAAGGGTTAACAAATTTTTTATTACCAATTTCCATAAAAAAATCCTTTTTACTTCTTTTTACTTATAATCTATGATCAATAGTCTGTTAATGATAGTCTATCATTAAAATTTTATTTTTAGTTTATCAATAAAAGGCTTTACAATTAAGTTTAAGACTAGGACGATAACAGCTAAAGCTAATGATGCTCCCCAAGCATTTGCGATGAGGTTGGCATTAGGGGAGGTAGAGTTTTTATAAATTTGCATAGCAACAGTTTCCATAGGACCAAAAATATTAGTAGAAAAATAAGGATTACCAAATGCTGTAAATAATAAAGGGGCAGTTTCTCCCAATACTCTTGAAATACCAAGTACAGCTCCTGAAGAAATTCCACCAGCAGCAGCAGGGAGAATGATTTTTAGAAGCACCTTACTATAAGGCACTCCCAAGGCTAGGGCAGATTCTTTGAGGGCTACAGGAATTAATAGTAGTGTTTCGTAGGAACTTTTGATAATAATGGGAAGCATCATAATCATTAAGGCAAAACTTCCAGCCAAGGCACTGTAAGCTTTTAGCGTCATTACAATCCAGATGTTGGCGATAATCCCAAAAATAATAGAAGGGATACCTTGCAAGGAATCTACACAAATTAGGGTGAGTTTACTAAGAAGTGAGTTTTTGTTTTCGGAGAGATATATTGCAACCAAAATACCAAAAGGAATAGCGAATAATGAGGCAAGTCCCACAATGATAATCATCCCCATAAAAGAATTACGTATTCCCCCAATAGCAGCACTAATAGTTGAGCTGGACAGATTAAAAAAATCTGTATCTCCCATAGGGGCTGGAGAATCTGTGAAAAAAAATAAAGGACTAATATAAGTAAATCCTCGAGCGATGATAAAAAATATAATTAAAAATAAGGGGATTAAAGCACAAGTTGATAAAATATAAACAGCGATCTTGAATAATAATTCTTGTTGGTGGGCTTTTTTTGGTGATATCATATTCATACCCTTTATTGATTCTTACTTTTGCTGGCATATCTAATAATGAATCTACCAAGTAAAGAAAATAGTAATGTAATAATAATTAAAACAAAGCCAGCTTCGATAAGAGAGCTCTGTTTTAAGCCACTTGCTTCGCCATATTCGTTTGCTATTAAACTAGCGATTGTCTGAGCAGGATCAAAAAGACTCGTTGGAATTTGGTTTCTGTTACCAATAACCATAGTAACAGCTAAAGTTTCGCCTAACGCTCTACCTAAGGTTAAAAGAATTCCTGCAATGATTCCAGATCTAGCATAAGGTAAGATTATTTTAGTGATAACTTTAAATTTACTTGCTCCTAAAGCTAATCCAGCTTGTTTTAGCTTGTCAGGAACGAGAAACAAAGCTTCTCTAGAAAGAGATGCCGCATAAGGCATAATCATAATAGATAAGACGAGAGATGCGGTAAATAAGTTAGCACCGAATCTAGGTACTAAGAAGAACAAGCCCCACAATCCATAAATAATAGATGGGATTCCAGCTAATAAATCGATTAATATTGTGAATAATTTCATCAAGCGTGATTTTGGAGAGGTATATTGAGTGAGTAGTAATGCTATAGCAATGGCTACAGGAAATGCAATGAATAAGGCTATGAGAGAACTTAATAAAGTTCCTACAATAAATGGTAAAATACTAAAATGTCTATAATTTTCATCAGTATTAGGCTCTATTTTTTGATTGCTTGCTAAATCAATAATTTGAGGAGAAAAAATTTGTTGTTTTTCAGTAACAATATTTCCACTCCATTCAATATTTTGAGCTAATTTGTTGTTGTTTTTGTCCACAAGATTAGAAGAAATAACTATTTTATAGATACCATCAACTAAATTCGGTGTATTTATAGAAAGAGATAAGTTTGTATTAATATAAGAAAAGGCTAGGGGTTGATCATTATGATAAAGAGTAATAAGATTTGTGAAATTTTGATCGTTTAGAGGCACAGAGAAGTTAAGAACTAAAGAGTTATCTTTAAGATGAACTCTGGATAATTCTAAAAACTTAGTATTCCATGAATTTTGAGTCAAAAAGGAAAATCCAAATTTTTTAATGGATGAGGAACTATTCCATACGAGAGAAGTAACAAGTGCGATAACAAATAAAACAAAACATAGAGCACTCAAACGAGTGACACGATTTGTAATTTTATCACTTAAAGGATTTTTTACCATAATTTACTCTAAATTAAATAAGGGTAGCTAATATTGCACTACCCTTACCTATATAATATTTATTTTATAATGTCTCTACAACAGATGTTCCGTCGTAGGTAATTTGATTAATTATATTTTGACCCAACTCTAACACATTTGGAGGCATAGGGGAGAAATATAGTTCAGCATGCTGTGCTTGTGTTTCTGGAGTATACATCCATTGTAGCATTTTTACAAGCTCTTGAGCCTGTAAAAGGGTTCTTTTATTATAATTTTGCTCTTGTCTTACTAGTAAATAAGAGAAAGTTGCCATAGGTGCTGAATTCATTCCTTTAGCGTCTGTTAGAGAAACTCTGGTATCTGTAGGAATAACTACATTATTAGCAGCTTCAGAAGCATTTGCAATATCACCAAGCACAAAATTACCAGCGTTATTTTTGATTTTAGCTACAGGGAAATTGTTTTGTTTTGCATATACGAGGTCAACATAAGCAATGGATCCTTCGTTTTCTTTAGCAAATCCCATTACGGAAGAATTACCTTTTTGACCAACACCAACAATCCAATTAATGGTTTTACCTGTTCCAAAAGTGTTAGCCCAATTTTGACTAGCTTTGGTCATAAATTCAGACATGATAAATGTTGTTCCACTACTATCTGATCTATACACAGGGGTTATAGCAGTAGTTGGTAATTGAGCTTCAGGGTTTAATGCTTGAATTTTAGCATCATTCCAAGTAGTAATTTCTCCAGCATAAATTTGATAAATAGTTTCAGCGTCTAAAGAAAGAGGATTAGATTCGTCAAATCCTGTTAAATTGTACGTAAAGTTTACAGCAGCAAGTACTGCTGGAATATGTAAAAAAGTATCTGTATATTTAGCGATTTCTTGGTCAGATAAAAAGGCATCTGTTGCTCCGAAATCGACTATTCCAGTAACAATATTCTGGATTCCTGCTCCAGAACCTACAGCTTGGTAGATTACAGGGATATTTTTTTCCGCTGTGTATTGGGCAAAAACCTTGTTATAAATAGGTGCTGGGAATGATGCCCCTGCGCCTTGAAGTGTAACGGTCTTATTAGATCCGCATGCGCTTAAAAACAAGCTCAAAAATAAAAAATATGAAAATCTTTTCATAATATTCCTTCCTATATATTTGGAGTTATTTTTTGATTTCTATTATTTCAGGTGTTAATGGCTCACCATCATAGGTAAGTTCTGCTAATGTTTTTTTTGCGGCATTTCGGAATTTAGGAGTTAAAGAGGCAAAGAAAAGAGGTTCTAGCTCTCTTTGTGCAGAGGGAGATAATAACCAATTAATAAAATTAACGGTTTCTTGAGCTTGTTCTTTTGTTCTAGTATTATAGTTTTGTTCTTTTTTTACAAGAATATAGGAAAAACCAGATGCAACAGCAGCCTCTCTACCTTCATGAGGATAGGTCAAGTCTACTCTATTATCTGCATTAGTTTCGGAAACTTTCATGGATTCTAAAGTTCTAAAATTACAACCTCGTCCATAAACTCCCAAATAATTTTTAACTCTTATTAAGGGGATATTATTTTGAATACCATATATCATGGTAGTATAGGTCAAAGCCCCTGGTGTTTGAGAAAGTAGTTGCATCATTTCTAATGTTGTTTTACGTTCCATGACACTGTCTGAGGATGGAAGTTTTGTAATGTTACCATGTTTCCAAGAAGGAGCTGATTTTGTTAAAAATTTTGTGAGAAGATCTGTATCAGCAGAATTAGTAGAACGTTGAATAAGGACAATAGGGAGATCAGGAAACACACGATCTTTTGTTATGGCAGCTTCTTGGTTTATAGCGATGATTTTTGGATCATTCCATTTTGTTATTTGTCTGTTTAATATTTGAGCTAATAAGTCAGGGGTTAAATATATAGGATCATCAGATAGAGAAAAACCTTTATTTGGTATATTGTAGGCGAAATTAATACTGGCAGCAGCAACAGGTATGTGTAAAATGTCTGGATTTTGTTTTACTTGTTTATCAGTTAGAGTAGCTACACTAAGTGTGAAATCAACTTCTTGATTGATAAGAGCATCTATACCTAAATAGGAATTTTCGGAAGTATAGTCTATTTTAATGCTAGCATCTTGCATATATTTTTTAAATAATAAAGAAGACAAAGGCAAACTAAAGCTTGAACCATTTCCTGTAAGGGTAGATTTATATGTATGAGTTGGTCTTTTAGGGGCTCCACAATTAGTGACAATAACACATAAAATTAAGACCAAGCTACTATTAAGTTGTTGTTTTAACACGAAAACTCCTTATTTTGAACAGA
>CAMRBT010000004.1 GCA_947040475.1 uncultured Brevinema sp. | reverse complement strand
AGGATTTGGTCCAAAGAAGAAAAAATGATAGTTTCTGGTAATGTCCAATCACTATCTGATGATCAAAAACTTGTCTCAGATCGTTTAAATGTAGAATTTAAAGATGGTGAATTACATAATTATGTTGCTCGTGGTAGTGTAATTGCAAACTCAGAAGAGGAAGGGTTTACACTACAATCTGATGTTCTTTTTTATAATCACGAAACTGAGTTTTATAAGGCTTTAATTGAACCTTCAATCTTTTTCCAAGAACAAAACTCTATCTCTCACGCTAATATCATAGAATATGATAGAACTACAGAGATAGGTAATTTAATAGGTAATGTTGTTACTATTCAAGGTAAGCATGAGCAAATTGCTTATTCTAGATGGGCTGTATTCCATGGCTCAAACAACATTATTAACATGTATGGAAACCCCCGTTTAGTACAACAAGGTTCTGAGATTTTTGGTACTGAAATTATTGTGAATATTGACTCTAACAACATGGAAATTCTTGGTGGTGGAAGAGGATTTTTTGATAGAAATCAATAGACCTTAGGAGAATTTATGTCAGATAATAATTTTTCTCATTTTCTTGATCGTTTTGAAGAGCTTGGGCTTAGTAGAAACGAAGCATCTGTTTATTTAGCTTTATTAAAAAATCATCCTGTTACAGGATATAAACTTGCTAAGGATAGTGGTATATTAAGACCTATCGTCTACGAAATGCTTACAAGGCTTGTCGAAAAGGGTGGCGTAAAGATTGTAAAAGATTCTCCAGAACAATACAGTCCTATCTCACCAGAGAATTTTCTTACAACCTTAGAAAAACGATTCAATGACGCTAAATCTTCATTGAGTACGGAATTATCTTTTTTTCAAGATAAAGACACAGATAATGATGATTTTTGGAATTTATCTGATAAAGATACCATTATTGCGAATATTCAAGATATGATTAGTAAAGCAAAAAAAGAAGTTCTTTTTTATTTTAATCATGATACTTATGCCCTATTCTTAAAAGAACAACTATCAAAAAAAGTTGCTTCTGGGGTACAAGTCATTGGGTTTTCTTATAGAGATCTTCAATTACCGGGGACAGATCTTTATACTTATAAGATTGATAGAAACATTAAAACGCCCTGTATTGATGATGAAAGAATACTTGTAGTAATTGATGGCAAAAACTCTATTGTAGCTGACATGGATGCAGGAAAAGCCTGTCAAAGTATGAGACCAGCGCAGGTAACAACAACACAAGATTTTATTCGTATGAAAATTGTTTTATACAGGCTGAATCAAGTGCTTACTCCTTCAAAGTTAGCCCTATATCTTTTTGATAAAGATAAAGAATTTTTTGATAATATTATTTAATTTAAAAAAGCACAAGTGTTAAACTTGTGCTTTTTTTATTTTTTATTATCTAAAATCAATTTAAAATGATTCCTTTTGTTTTTCATAATTATAATATATTCTGGTGACATAACATTTGTTAATGATTCAATAATATTTTGACATTCTATTAACATTCTTTGAATCTCTGGTTTGTTAATAGATTCACGGTTTATTTCTGTATCAATTAAATCCATTAAATTAATAAATCTCTGTTTTAAATATTTAGGAGTTTTTTTATTAATAATATTTGTTTTTTGTTTAGCTATAATGTAAGTTACAGGTTTTTGTAATTTATAAAATTTTCTTAAAAAAGATCTATTGCTTATTTTACACTCAAATTTTAATAGATAATTAACATCTGTTTTTTGATAAAGAAATTCTTCACGTTCCGTATATAAATAAATATCGACACCTTTTACTAACTTTTTTGAATGAATAATATAATCTAATGATATTTTATCTTTTTCAAAACTATCAATTAAAATTGGAATTTCATCCTGCTCAATTGTTTCATTGATTATAAAAAATATATGGGTAAAATAATTTTCAATAAGATCTATTATTTTATTGTAAAATTCAAAAAAAGTTACATCTATCATCTTTAATTCTTCAAGAATTTCCATATCATCTAATAAATTTAAATATGATGAATCTTTAACTATTTGGAACAATAGAATTCTTTTAATTTCTAAAACTTGTAAATCAGTAGTAATTAAATTATAAGTCTCATTTAAATTTAGAACATCTAAAAAATCTTCGAAATTTACTTTGTTCCAAATATCCATTGTTATAAATAAATAAGGTTTTTCTTGTTCTAACATAATTTAGATACATCTCTTACTTTTATTTTTTTATTTAAATAAACTTAATAATGTTCCTGCCGCAACAGCTGATCCAATTACTCCAGCGACATTAGGTCCCATAGCATGCATTAATAAAAAATTAGTGGGATCTTCTTCTGATCCTACTTTTTGAACGACACGAGCAGACATAGGAACAGCACTAACTCCAGCAGCACCAATGAGAGGGTTTATTTTTCCACCACTGAGTACACACATAAGTTTTCCTAGTAAAACTCCTCCAGCAGTACCTGCTGCAAAAGCACACAATCCTATCGTTAATATTTTTAGTGTGTCAACTGTTAAAAAAGTCCCTGCTTCTGCAGTAGCTCCTACCGTAATACCTAAAAAGATAGTAACAACATATAATAAAGCATTTTTTCCATTTTCAACTAAGTTAGGAACTACCCCACTTTCTTTGAATAGATTACCTAACATCAACATCCCTATTAAAGGGGTAGATGAAGGTACTATCAAAATAACAATAATTGTTACAATAATAGGAAATAATATTTTTTCTCGTTGAGATACTTTTCTTAATTGTTCCATTTTTATGAGTCTTTCTTTTTTTGTTGTAAGTAGTTTCATAATAGGAGGCTGAATAATAGGAACTAAAGCCATATAAGAATAAGCAGCTACAGCGATAGGACCTAACAAATGAGGAGCAAGCTTTGAGGTAAGATAAATAGCCGTAGGACCATCTGCACCACCAATAATTCCAATAGCAGCAGCTTCTGGACCTGTCATTCCCAAGGCGATAGCAACCCAAAATGCAAAAAATATTCCCACTTGAGCTGCAGCACCTAATAGTAAACTCTTAGGATTAGCAATTAAAGGAGCAAAATCGGTAAGCATCCCTATTCCTAAAAAAATTAAGGGAGGATAAACACCCAGTTTTATGCCTTGATAGAGAATATATAATAATCCACCTTCATCCATTAAGCCTTCGCCTATAGATGCTGGTAAATTAACCCATAACATACCAAAAGCAATAGGTAATAGTAGATAAGGTTCATATCCTTTAGCTATAGCCAAGTATAGCAGTATCAATGCTACGACTATCATTGCGAATGATGATAGTGTCATCATTGCTATTCCAGTTGTTTGATATAAATTTAACAATAATTCTTGCATGTCATTCCCCTATGCAAGCTCTAGCAAAGTAGATCCACTGTCAACTGATTCGCCTTCTTTTACTAATAAAG
Source organism: uncultured Brevinema sp. (assembly GCA_947040475.1). Lineage (GTDB taxonomy): Bacteria > Spirochaetota > Brevinematia > Brevinematales > Brevinemataceae > Brevinema_A. The sequence goes on along the minus strand of CAMRBT010000004.1, from coordinate 18,123 downwards.
AAACAATAGTTCCATCTTTTGGGGCAACAATATTATTTTCCATTTTCATAGCTTCTAATATAAGAATAGTTTCTCCAGCTTTGACAACATCGCCAACTTTTTTAACAATCTTCCAAATGTTACCTTGCATTGGTGCTGTAACTGGGGTTCCAGTTCCTGTAACCGCTGCTGGTGTTGTTGCTTGAGGTGCTACTGTAGGTGTAGATTGCTGACTAGCAACGGACATAGAAGATGATCCTTCTGATACAAATTCTACCTCAACCTCGTATACATTCCCTTCAACTTTAACTTTATACATTTTTGACATTATTATTCTCCATTTTTACTTTTCTTTGAGATCATAAAATAAGATTATGAAATTTTACGAATATTCGTAATTCTAACTTGGGTACTCTTTGTTGTGATTTCAATATTTTCTAAAATAGCTGCTATAATAATAGCCTTGTGTAAAGGGTCTACTATAGTAGAATGCGTTTGTGAAGTACTATTAGGTGTTGCTATCGCTGTATTAGCAGGAGAAACTACAGCCGTACTTTCTCCAGGAATAAAACGAAATAAACCTAGAATAATTGTTAATAATACTAATACAAAAAAGACTGTGCCCATTCCCACTAAGGTAATAAGAACTGTATCTGCAACTGTAAGTATGTCTCCAAACATTTTTTACTCCTTATGGTAATATTTCAACTTCTATACAATCTGTATTTTTTTTAGATTCTAAATAGGTTTTTGCTATTTGTGGAAATAAAATACAGGATAGTAATTCTTCATCATTATCAGCGATATCTGCAAATTCTTTACGTGCATTTTCTAGTTCAGGTTTAACCAATGCTGCAGGAGATCCTGTGTAATACTCTTCTGTACCACAGATTTTTAACATAATTTCAGATTTGATAGGTACAGGACTTTTGCCATAAAATCCACTTATATAATCTTTAGCTTCTTTAGAACAAATTTTGTATCTTTCTCCAAGTAGGACATTCATAACAGCTTGTGTTCCAACAATTTGACTGATAGGTGTTACTAATGCTGGATAACCAAAGTCAGCTCTGACTCTTGGTATTTCTCTAAGAACTTCTTCATATTTGTCTATTGATTTTTGAGATGTTAGTTGAGAAACAAGATTACTGAGCATTCCTCCAGGTAATTGATATTCAACAAGTTTTGGTTCTGTGAAATAAGATTGAATATTGATTAAACCTTCGTCTAAATATTTGTTTCTTAGTGATTTGAAGTATTCAGCTATTTCTGAAAGTAATTCTTGATTTAAAGTTGTTGGTCTATCACTACCTTCAAAACATTTGACTATACTTTCTGTTACTGGTTGTGCTGATCCACCACCTAAAGAAGAGATCGCTGTATCTATAGAATAAGCTCCAGCATCTGAAACTCTTTTGTAGAGAATAGAGCCTAGTCCAGCTGTATCATGGGAGTGTACAATAATAGGCATATCAGGCATTTCTTTTTTTATCGCTGAAACGAGTTGAAAGCCTGTTTCTGGTAATAAAATACCAGCCATATCTTTAATAGCAATCTCATCTGCACCTAGATCTCTATACTGTTTTGCTAGATCAACAAAAAATTCAATAGAGTGTACAGGGCTAATTGTATATGATAATGCTGCTTGAGCAATACCACCGTATTTTTTGACAGCTTCTAAAGGAATTCTAATATTTTCGATGTCATTTAAGGCATCAAAAATACGAACAATATCTATTCCGTTTTCTATAGCTTTTTTAATAAACAAATCAACAGTATCATTCGCATAGTGTCTATATCCAACAAGAGTTTGACCTCTTAATAGCATTTGTAAAGGTGTTTTTTTCACATGTTTTTTTATTTCTTTTAATCGATCCCATGGGTCTTGATTTAAAAATCTCATGGCAACATCAAATGTAGCACCACCCCACATTTCTAAGGATCTATACCCTACAGCATCCATTTTTTCTAAAATAGGTATCATATCTTCCGTTGGCATTCTTGTTGCCAATAAGGACTGATGTCCGTCACGAAGAACTGTTTCTGTAATATTAATCGTATTCAAATTCTCCCCCTATACTATATTTTTATATTTGTATATGTTTAATAACTTATGAGTTGTCTTATATGATATATCTTTTTTCAATTTATGTCAATATCTTCAATGAAGATATTATGTTTTTACACTTATCTCTCTATAATAATTAAAAAAAAGACATACCAAAATTTTAGTATGTCTTTTTTTTATAAATATGTTTATTTTTAATTCCATTCTAGTATTTTTGCTAAAAAGGAAGTTAATTCAGCACTTTGTGGGTTGTTAAAAAAGGGTTCACTGTGATTATGTTCTACAATCTTACCATCATATAAAAACATTACTTTTTCACAAGCTAATCGAGCAAAACCCATTTCATGAGTAACAACAATAATATTTTGACCTTCTATAGTCAATTCATTGATCATATCTAGTACTTCAGAAGTATATTCAGGATCTAAAGCAGAGGTAGGCTCATCTAATAATAGTAATTCAGGATTAACAACTACAGCTCTAGCAATGGCTATGCGTTGACATTGTCCCCCTGATAATTGATGAGGATATTTGTGAGCATCTTCCAACAATCCAAAACGCTCTAATAATTCATTAGCTTTTTTGGTGGCATCTGGTATCGTAAAACCAAATACTTCTGTTAAAGGTAAAATAATATTTTGTAACCCTGTTAGATGAGGAAATAAACCATTACTTTGAAAAACAAAGCCTATCTTTTTATGCCATTCATTATGAGCCTTAAAATCGATTTTATTTTGATTAAAATAAAACTCTCCAGAGCTTGGATACAATAATCCCCCCAAAACTCTAAGCAAGGTAGATTTTCCACCACCAGAAGGACCTATAATAGCAAGAGAATTACATTCATCTTCAAAATTAATATTGTTTAGTACTTGTTTTTCATCTGAAAAAAAGTGATTTAGGGATTCTAATTTAATGTGCATAGCTATATTTTTTCTCCAAATATTGACTTAGAGCAATTACAGGATAAGTTAATATAAAATACAATAGTCCTAGAAATAGATAATTCTCAAATAATGCATAATTTATAGAACTTATTTCTTGTGTTGTTTGTGTTAGTTCTATTATTGCCACTACGGATAGCAAGGAAGAGTCTTTTATGATAGAAGCAAACTGACCAGCTAAAGCAGGCATTACTCTAATAATTAATTGAGGGATAATAACCAAATTTAGCGTTTGTTTTTTGGAGAGACCTATAGCTTGAGCTATTTCGTATTGTTGTTTATCTAAGGATGCTAAACCACCACGAATAATTTCACTAATATAAGCACCCTCAAATAGAGATAGTATCAGGATACCTGCGACATATCTATTTTCAATGCCCCACGCTGTCCCAACTATATAATAAAAGAAGAATATTTGTACTAATAAAGGGGTGCCTCTAATTATTTGTGTATACAATCTGCAAAAATAAGAGATCAATAATATTTTAGACCGAACACCCATCGCAGTAAATGTACCTATAATCATACTGAAAATTAATGAAAAGAAACTAATCACTATAGTCATTAAAAATCCATGTTGAAATCGATTTTTGTATTCGAGCAAGATAGAAAAGTCTAGTGTTAGACCTAATCTGTGGATAGTTAGCCATGAAAAAGCACTGATTATAATTGCTAATAAAAATATATTACTTAATTTGTATAGTTTTGAATTTGTTCTTGTTAATAATTTGCTGCTCATCAATAAAACCTCGTTATTATTTTTTAATAAAGATCTAGTTTAATTTACTAAGATTAAAAGAAAAATTCCAATCCATATTTATCAAATTCTGTTTTTTCTACATTCAAATGTTTTTTGGTGATTTTTGAAAATCCATTGTCTGCTTTGAATTCTGTAAGAAATTTATTAATATCAGTTTGTAACTGCTTATTACCTTTTTTAATACCCATTCCCCACACATCTATATCTTCCTCGGCAATATCAAGGGCTACAATTTTTGTAGTAGTAGGATTTAAGTTATAATTTTTTAGAATTGTTAATTGATCGTATAAAACAGCATCTGCTTTACCTTGTACAACTTCTACAACTGCAGCACTTTCACTAGCAAAAGAATTAATCTTTGCGTTTGTTAGATGTTTTTGTGCAAACAAGAAAGGTGTTGCTCCTTGTTTAACAGCAACGATTCTACCTGCTTTGTTTAAATCTTCTAAAGAATTAACGGGAGAATTAATATTTACAAGCATTGCAAGTGTTGATTGAGAATATGGATCTGAAAAATCAATTTGTTTTGTTCTTTCTTTTGTAATTGTTAATGAAGAAATAATTACATCTATTTTTCCAGTTTGTAATGCTGGTATCAATCCAGCCCATGCAATATTTTCGATCACTACTTCTTTACCCAAGTAAGCACCTAGTTCATGAGCAAGATCTACACTCACACCCATAGGGTTTCCATCATTATCTTTTGTTTCAAATGGTGGATAAGCTAATTCCATACCGACGATTAGTTTACCAGTATCTTTTTGAGCACAAGCTCCTAGGATAATTACTACAAATAGTGTCATAATTTTAAGCATTTTCATATTGAGACTCCTTAATTTATATTTTATTATAGCATACTTTTAACGTTTTTCATATTTTTATTACAATGATCTGATTTAAGAAAACTTAAAATATTGAAATAAAAAAACTTCCCTAAAAAAATTAAGGAAGTTTGTTTTTGTTTTTTATTATATAGTTTTAAGAATTCTCTTGGCTAACTTTTCTCCTGTCCAACCAAAAATATCTAATAATTGAGGGAATGTTCCAACTTGTCCAAAGCTTTCTGCTCCGATTTGTTGAAGTTTAACAGGATGATGTGCTACTAACACTTCTGCAATAGCAGACCCTAACCCGCCTCTAATATTATGATCATCTAAAGCAACTAAATGTTTACACTCTTTTGCAGCTTTGATAATGATATCTTTATCAATAGGTAAGATAGTAAAAAGGTCTACAACTCTTACACTTTTACCCTGAGCTTCTAAAATATCTGCTGTATCTAAGGCTTGTGAGACCATAGCACCAGAAGCAAAAATACAAATATCTGTTCCTTCTCTAACGGCAATACCTTTTCCTATTTCAAATGTCATCCCTTCTTGATAAACTTTACGAGATGATCTTCTTGCAAAACGGACATAGTTGAGTCCTTTCATATTTTGTCCAAGTTCTTTAGCAATAGCATACATTTGAACAGAATCACAAATATCAAATACTTTTGTATTACTTAATGCTCTAAACATGGCAATATCTTCAAAAGTAGTATGAGTACCACCATTATAAGCAGTTGTAATTCCAGGGTCTGTACCTAAGATAACCATTGGAATATCTGCATAAGCAGAACTCACAGTTGCTTGGTCAAAACATCGTCTTGAAGCAAAGGGAGCAAAACTATGTACAAAACATTTATAACCGGTAACACCTAAGCCTGCAGCCATACTAATAGCCTCTGCTTCCATGATTCCAATATTAAAAAAACGTTCTGGAAATGATTTTTTGAATACCCCTGACCCACTAGAACCTACTAAGTCTGTATCAATAAAACAAACCTTATCGTCTGTTTTTGCAATTTCAACAATACCTTCTAAACAGGCTGTTCTTAATTCTTTTGTATCTATTATATTTTCTTTTACTATCATGTGTAATCCCTTATAATCCTGCTTTTTCAGCATAGTATTTTTTAGCATTATTGAGAAGTTCTTTTTTCTCATCTGTGTCAATTCTCAAATGGTGATCATCAATGCTTTCTAAATATTCGACACCTTTACCTTTGATAGTATCCATTACGATAGCTGTTGGTTTTGATTGCTTCTGTGCTTTGAGGATTTGCTCTCTGATTTGTTCTTGATCATGTCCATTGATACGTAGTGCATTCCATCCAAAAGCAGTAAACTTTTCTACGAAATCAAATGATTTACAGATATCTGCCGAAATTCCATCTAACTGTTTTTTGTTATCATCAACAAATACGATTAAATTATTTAGTTTTTGGTGTGCTGCTACTTGAATAGCTTCCCAACATTGACCTTCATTGAGTTCCCCATCTCCGACAATACAATACACTTTTTGATTTTTATTTTTCAACCTTGCTCCTGTTGCAATACCAACGGCTGCACCAAGTCCTTGTGCTAAGCTTCCTGCTGTCATATCTACGCCCGGTGTTTTGAGTCTATCTACATGAGAAGGTAAAGTAGTCCCAGGTTGATTCAAAGTATGTAATAATTTAGTATCAAAAAAACCTCTAAAAGCAAGTGTTGCATAAAGAGCAGGTCCTGCATGTCCTTTGCTCATTACAAAGTAATCTCTTTCGTCCCATTTTGGGTTTTTAGGATCTATTTTTAGAAGTCCTTCTTTTGGAGCATACAAAACAGCTAAGCAATCAACGGTAGAAAGAGCTCCCCCTATATGTCCAAATCCTATATTAGTAATCATATCTATCGTATAATATCTAATACCATGAGCAAAATTTTCTATTGTCATTACATTCCCCTTTAAAATTAAAATATATTCGTAATTATTATATTATATGATATAAATATATTTTGTCAATCTAAAATAGAAATCAATTTATAAAATTATTAATAAAAATTAATTTAAGAACTTGTTTAGGAACTTATTTTGACAAAAATAATAAAAGCATCTATAATGTATTTACTGAAATTAAGGATATTAATCATGTTACAAATTTTATTAGCACTTTCTCTCTCTATACTATCATTTCCTACACTGTCATTTTCTCAAACTGATACTGAATACTATGATGACGAATATTATAATGAAGAATATACCGATGACGAATATTATAATGATGATTACTACGATGACGAATACTATGATCAAGAATACACCGATGATGAATACTACAACGAAGAATACACAGATAATACTGAAGCGTATAACACTGCTCCTATAAAAAAATCAGTAATTTCTCCCCCTACTACTACCAATAAAACTATTACTAAAAACACTATTACTAATGCTACCAAAAACATTATCCCTACTCCTATTAAAAACACCAATAAAAATTTTTATATGCCTCCCTATAAAACATTTGATTTCAAAAACTTAAAAACTAAAAAAACACCGAAATTGCTCAGTTCTGAAGGTATGCTAAAAAATTTAGATCAAAGTTATTGGTTATTAAAATTTTATGGACATCCTGATATTGCCGTTTATAAATATGTTGAGTTATCTATTAAAGACTCTCAAATGAACATACAGCTTTTAGACTACACGGATACTGTTGTTGAAAATAACATTCATCAGCTCACTCCTATAAAAATGTTTAAACCAAACGAAGGTGTTTTTGCCTATCCTGATAAAAATGGCACTTTATATTTTGTATATCTCAACCTATTCTTACCTCATTTGTTAGCGATGAAAATGGCAAGTTCTTTTGAAGAAGCTGAAGAAATGTCTAAAAAAAGCCTTACCGAATTAGGTGTATTTGTACTAAGATAACAAAAATATATAAAAATCGAAACTATTTAAAATTAAAACAAAAATAAGGACTTTATTGTGCGTTATATTTTTATAGTGTTATTAATTTTCATTACATCTTCTTGTCAAACTGGTACTCCAAATCCTACTACCCCTCTTATACCTCTAGAGCCTAGTGATCCTACTATCCCTCTCATCCCTTTAGAACCGAGTACCCCTACTATTCCTCTTATACCTTTAGATCCTAGCACTCCAACTGGAGGTCCTTCCTTTCCAAATTTAGAAGTGAATTCTTGGAAATATTTAGAATCTTCAAGAAAGATAGGTGTAACTCCTATTGGAAGTGAACATATTACTGTATCCGATAATAATACCCCTTATATTAGTTTTACAAAGTCTACCAAACTTTATGTATATCGTTGGGCTGGAAGTGATTGGATACAAGTAGGAAAAGAGATTTCTCTAGAGACTGGATCAATTCATGATTCTCTTATTACTTACAATAATGTTCCTTATATTACTTATAAAAATAATGTCAAAAAGTTGGAAAACAATAGCTGGGTTAATGCTCTCAATAATATTTCTTTGCCTACAGGTGAAAATTTCAATTCTCTATCTCTCCATACACACAAAGATAAACTATATCTAACTTATATTAGTGACTCTGATAAAAAACTCCATGTCAAAACTCTAGAGAATAATAGTTGGAAAAATTATGGGGAGACTCCTGTAGTACTAGATCCAAAAGATGGATTCTCTGGTTCTATGAACAATGGCATACAAATGGCTTTTTACAATAATACTCCTTATACAGCCTTAAAGAATTTTTATTATCAAAATCCTCGTATTTTAGTTTTAAGAAATAATAAATGGGAGTATATTGAACCTACTACTACACCTGGTGGAGACTCTGTAAATAGTGATTATTTTTTCTATATTGATAGTTCTGGGACTATGTACCTGAGTTTTTTAAAAGGTGTCGCTGCAACTGTTGGTAGTTTTAAAATATTTAAAAAATCAATGAGTGCAACAAGTTGGCAACAATCAACACCTTTTCCGAATCAAGTTTATGGATATCAAACGGTATTATATGACAAGGAGTTATATATAGCTTCTTCTCCTTCAATTGAGGCTGATCTTGGTATTGGTACTGTCGCAGGACCTGTACTGTTTAATAAATTTAATTCTGCCTTAGATTTTGACAATAAAGATGGAAATACTATATCAGATGATCCCTCTACAGGATCTCATGTAAAATTAGCAATCAAAGATAATCGTATATTCGCAATGTATGTAGATTACATAAAAGACTCTATAGTAGTTAAATCTGCTTTATTAAAATAAAAAATGTCTTGACAATATATTTTTAATATGTTATACTATCACTGATGGAGAGATGGCTGAGTGGTCGATAGCGGCAGTCTTGAAAACTGTTGTGCAGTGATGTACCGGGGGTTCGAATCCCTCTCTCTTCGAGTAATTCTATTTGAGAATCTTGGATATACCTATGTGCTTGCAAGTTGATTACGAATTCCCAGTATATTCCCAGTCGATTCCAAGTAGAAGTATATAAAAAAATACCTATTAAGAAAACTTTTTTGGAGTTATTCGTAATGGGTATTTTTTTAAATTCAAATGGTTATTATTATGTTGAATTAACACTTAATAATAAAAGAGTTCAAAAATCACTTCGTACTAAAAGCAAAGTTTTTGCTCAAGATCTTTATCATGTTCTTTTGAGAGAACAAATTCTAAGATCTTTCTTTCCAAATTCATCAAACAATCCTCCTCTTCCTACTGCTCCACCTATTGAAATCAAACAAGATAAACGTAAAACTAGATCTATTAATAACGCAATTGATAAATATATGAAAAATTGTGAGTCAAGAGAGTTAGGTAATAGAGTAATAGAAGACAAGAAAAGAACTTTTAAGCTATTCAAAGAGTATAAATTAGTGAGTTTTGAAGAAAACTTTTCTACAAATAAAATTGACAAGTTATGGGAGGCGTTAAAAGATAGGTATATGTTAGTTATAAATCTATAAATTTAAAAAAACACCACCCCAAAATAACAAGGTGGTATTTTTTTTGATACTAGACTGGAATTCTATAAGCGATAGAGGTATTAACATAAAAGAAATAGGTGGCACGGAGTTTGTGAAAGATTTTAGTCAAAAGATAGATTAATGTTGGATATTATTGAGGTCGGAGTAGCTTTTGGATTTGGTGATACTAAATATTATCTCAATGAAGCATAATTCTTTCACTCTAGGAATGCTTATGTGCTTCCTTAAGTACAATATATGTTTGCTATAGGATGGAGAAATAAAGCTGAATTAAATACCAGCTATTTTCTGATACTAGGAATAAACAGCACTTACTTTTGGTAGTGAGTAGCTAGAAAACATAATATCTTAATATAATCAAATCAAAAAACCACACTCTTAATAGAGTGTGGTTTTTTATATAGTTAAAGATTAGTTTATAAAACTATTTTTTGATCATTTTATTGGAGATCATCACAAAAGGAATAAAAATAAGGGTAGAAATTGCAATTAATACAACAGATAAAATAGCTGCTCTATAGTCATTACCTGTTGCAAGGTACGCAGACAGTACAGGAGGTGTTGTCCAAGGTATTAATACGATAGTTTTATTGATAAGTCCCATTGCTGTTGCAAAATAAGCAATCATAGTAGTTATGATAGGAGCAATGATGATAGGGATGATATAAACAGGATTTAAAACAACAGGTAGTCCAAACATAAGAGGTTCATTAATATTGAATAAACCAGGAGTAAAGCTTAATTTAGCGATAAGTTTTTCATCTTCTCTTTTTGAGGAGATAAGAAGTGCTAAAATCAAACTAAAGGTTGCACCAGCACCACCAACGTTAGCAAAAGCATCTAAGAAAGGTTTTGTAACAATATATGTTGGTTCAAGTCCAGCTTGTAGTGCATCAATATTTGCTTGAATAGCGATAAGTAGAGTAGGTTCTGTGATAGGACCTAGAACAAAAGAACCATGTAAACCAAATCCCCAAAGAAGATTTTGTAGTCCTAATACAGCCATTACACCAACTGGTGTTTGGAAAGCATTAACAAGAGGTGTTTGTATACTTGTTGTAATGATTTTAGAAAGTGTTGTTCCCCAAACATAGTTTAGAGTATAAGCAAAAATTGAAAAAATAGTAAAGGTTAATAGAATAGGTACAAGAGCAGAAAATGATTTTGCCACAGCAGGTGGAACAGAATCAGGAAGAGTAATAAGAAGAGCTTTGACTTTTGAAAAAGATCTTAGTAATTCTGTGCTTGCAATAGCTACAAGAATTGCTACAAACAATCCAGAAGCTGAAGTATCGGTAAATGTTAAAATCCCCCAAACTCCTCCAGTAGCTCCTGCAACAGTGACTTCAGGTGCACCAGGTAGTAAAGCAACTAAACAACCAAGAGCTGTTGCTCCATAAAAGATACCCTCTTCTTTATAAGATTCTGCTAGATAAAAAGCAGTTATAAAGGCGGAAAGTAAGGACATAATCCCCAATGTTCCACGAAACACTCTATCTCCAACATCTTTAAAAGACTGGATGAAAGCATTATCTGCAAACAAAGGAAAAAACACGTTATTAATCAGCACATAAAAAGATGCAATAAGAATAAGTGGCATTAGTTTGTAAAAAGAATTCCTAACAGCATTAATGTGCCGTTGTGTTGAAAACGCATTTGCTGCGCTTAAAAATTTTTGTTCAAAAGACATTTGAAGCTCCTAAAATATATTATAATTAATTATACCATATTTTATTATAATTGCAAGCCCAAAAAGCTATGATTGAATATTTATGCTATTATTATACTATTAATAAAAATACGACAGAAAGTATTCCTATAATCCAAAGGATAGGGGATATTTTTTTTGCTTATTTTCGATAACATACATGATGATATAAGAGATAAAACCAAAACTAAGACCAATAACAATATTGTAAGATAAAGGCATGAGGACTATTGTTAAAAAGGAAGGAAGAGTTATCTTTATATCAGTAAAATCTAAATGAACGATATTTCTAAACATGTAAACACCCACCATAACAAGAACTAGAGAAGTAATAAATAAAGGTACTATTGTAACAATAGAGGTAAACAATCATGGAAAAACAAAATATCATCCTAATATAATAATTCTAAAAATTTCAACAGTTACTGTTCTAGTAACTCTTCCTATTGATGCTTCTGGATTTGATAACACAACTGTTCTTGTTTCTGATAGGGGGTGTTAATGGAGCTAACAATATGGCTCATATTTATGTATTTAATGCAGATCATTCTTTAGCCCTTACTGTTAATATAATGATTTCTGGTATTGCAGATATAACTGTAGTTAATGGTGTTGTTTGCTTACCTGAATTCACACGAAGTCAAGTGTCTTCTGTTGATCTAAAAAAATATCTCTAAAATTTTAACTAAATAAAAAAAGACCTCTTAATAATAAAGAGGTCTTTTTTTATTTATATTATTTATTTTTGAGCCATTTCTTTTTTATCAGTAATCAATTCTTCAATCAATTCTTTAGCCAATATAGCTGTCATTAAATGATCTTGAGCATGAACCATCAAAAGAGAAATTTTTGTTGGAATTCCATTGATTTCGTCTTGAATCAAATCAGTTTGGGTATGATGTGCTTCTAATAAAGCCTCATTACATTTTTTCATTGCTTCATCAGCACCTAAAAAATCTCCCTTTCTAGCAAATCTTAGAGCTTCAAAAGCGTAACTTCTTCCTTCTCCACCAAATCCAACTAAACTCATTACAACTTCTTCCATTCTTTCATCTGTCATGAAAATCTCCTTGCCAATATTATTTTTTTTCTATTAGTTTAAAACGTTGCCAAGCTTTTATATGATCAATCAATGCTAATTCTTTATCGGATATTTTACCAACAATATTAGTTTTACCTGAATTTGGCATATCTTGACGTGCGATATGTAATTCACCTGCATAAGTGCCATAATCAGAAGATTCAATTAAGATATCTCCTTTTTTTATAGGAACTGCATTGAATACTGGAAATTTATGTCCTTTATATTTTACTCGGCTTTGAGTAGAACGAATAAGATACTCACCCTCATCTCCTCTATGAAAATGTGGTTCATCAAAAACAATAGCTTTTTCAACTTTAGGAATATCTTTGATTAAGTCTATTTCTAATTCTAATAAATAAGGATTAATACTTCCCATCAATTCAAGCTCTTTATCAGAAGCAAAAGATTCTGATATTAATACTGTATGCATTCCTAAATTTAGGAACATATCTTTTACTTGATAAGATAATGCTTGATCTCTATGTTCTTCTAAGGTACACAATCCATCACTAACAGGCCAAGGACCCACAGAGGCAGAAGGAGCTTTAACAAAAGCAGCAGTACGTAGATGATACTGAGAAAACTGCTCTGTACATTCTATAAAATGATTTCTACCTAATCCTGTATAACGATGAGGGTAAAAATTATGAGAACCAATTAAATTATTTGGATTAGGTTTGTAGTCCATAATCGTATTTAAATAATGCGTTTTTTGACTCATATTTAATTCTATCTTTAAATCTTGAGGATTATAGGTCATACTTGCTTCTTCAAACCCTGTAAAACCAAGATCTAAACGAATTCCTGTTGCTCCTAAATCTCCAAAAAAGGAGAGATCATCATAAGAAATTTCTAATTCTTTAAAAATATTTGGGGCAACATCTGCAATAACCCTAATGCCTTTTTTTTCAGCAAATTCTATTGTTTTTTTAAATTCTTCTACTATTTCTTTTTTTTTCGATGTATCCACAGATAATAAACAAGTAAATGCTCTCGTAAAGCCATAATGAGCTGCTTTTTCAATATACTCACAATTTTCTTTTAACGAAGCATGAAAGGGATAGATTGAAATTCCTTTTTCTCTAGTCATAAAAGTCTCCTATTTATATTCAAAACCGCCGTCTTCAACAACTTTTTTAATCCAATAACCACTTTTTTTAATAACTCTTTTTTTATCATTATGTAATTGTAGTTCTACAAATCCATAGCGATTTTTATAAGCATTCATCCAAGACCAATTATCTACAAAAGTCCACAAATGATATCCTTTACAATTACATCCTTCGCCAATTGCTTTATGCACTTGTGCAAGATGGTCTTTGATAAAGTCTATTCTATAGGTATCTTCGATAAAACCTTCTGCATTGCGGAAAGGCTCTTCGTTTTCTACACCCATTCCATTTTCACTGATAAATGTTTCTACATTAGAATAATTATCTCTAAGATCTATAAGACAATCATAAATACCTTGTGGATAAATTTCCCAACCTCTATGAGGGTTGATTTTTTTACCAGGCATATCATAAGAATCAAAATATGTTCCAGGAGAGATTGGTGCTTTAGGATTTACAAGATGTTCTTTTACTTTGACACGTTGAGGAGCGTAATAATTAACCCCCAAAATATCAACCTTACCTTTAGCGATAATTTTGTCATCATCTTTTAGGATAGGAAGAGGCATCTTATTATCTTGCATGAATTTAATCAATTCTTGAGAATAGACACCTTTAAGAGAAGGTTCTTTGAATGATTCATTATGAAATAAATCTGCTAAATGAGCTGCTTTAACATCCTCAGAATTAGAGCTTCTAGGGTAAGACGGTGCTATATTAAGAATAATACCAGCTTTACCTGTAAAACCACCTTGACGGAAAGCATCCATTGCCTCAGCATGTGCAATAGAAGTGTGATAAGCTACAGTCATTGCTCTTTGCATGTCCATCACATTAGGATAGAGATGGTCACCCACATAAGCAATATAAGGTACTACAATTGGCTCGTTAAAAGTAAACCAATGCTGTACTCTATCTCCAAATAATTGAAAACATTGTTCTGCAAAATGACGATATTCTTTTACAATATCTCTATTTTCCCAACCACCTTTTTCTTGATAAGACCAAGGCATATCAAAATGATGTAAGTTCATAAAAGGTGTTACACCCAACTCTAGCATTGTGTCTATTACTTCATTATAAAATCGAACTGCATCAGGATTTGGGGTTTTTGTACCATAGGGTAATAAACGAGACCACTGAATAGAAGTCCTATAAGTAGAGAGATTTAATTCTTTTAAAAGACCTATATCTTCTTTAAAGCGATGATAAAAATCACCACATTCTTGAGGACCCACTTCATTAAAAAAACGATGTGAGGTCATTTCGTAATATTTGTCCCAAATAGAAGGCTCTCTACCACCTTCAGAAGCTCCACCTTCATGCTGAGGCCCACTAGACGCAGCTCCCCACCAAAAATCTTTAGAAAAATCTTTGAACATTATATCTTCCTTAGTATTTCTTATTGATTAACAAGAGCTAACATTTCAGGAATAACTTTTTGAACATTCATCATGCCGTAGTCTCTCATTTCAATAACCATGACTGGTTTATCTGTTTTAGATTTTATACCATCTAATTGAAAGCGAATTTGTGGAGCTAATGCTACTAAAGACACATCATCTGTTAAATATGTTTCTAATTCTGTTACAGAAATAGCAGTTATTTCTATTTCTGCTCCAATTTCTTCCGCATGTTTTTTTGCTTTTTGAACAAACAAACTTGTAGACATTCCAGCACTACAGCATAAAATAATTTTAGTCATGATGACACCTCTTTTAATTGAAAATATTTTTCTTCTTATATTATATCATATTTTACACAATATACAATTCTTTAAACAATAAAATAGCAATATATTTAAAATAAAACTAAGTGCCTTTACAACACTTAGTTTTATTTTATTGAATAAATTTAATTTTTAAGACTATCTAATTCTTTTTGATATTCTATATTATCTAATTTTTTCATAAATGCAAACCACACTATAGCGGATAAAGTAAGATTGATAAGTTGCATTAAAGCACCTCTCCAACCTGCTACTAAAAATCCACTAAGGAAAATTGGCATGGTCCAAGGAGCGATAATACCATTATGTCTTGGTAAAAATCCAATAATAGTTGCAAAGTAAGCAGTACAAATATTCATAATTGGAACAAAAATCCAAGGAAGAAAAATAACTGGATTAAAGACAACTGGTATTCCAAAAACAAAAGGTTCATTAATATTGAATATACCTGGAGCTAAAGACAAACGTCCCACTTCTTTTAAGTGTCTACTACGAGCGAATAATACCATAGCGATTACTATTGATAAACTTGCTCCTGATCCACCTAATGTTACATAAAGATCAAACCAATATCTAGTAATAATATGTGGAATTGTTTCTCCAGCTTGGAAGGCAAGACGGTTTGCATCTTGAAATACTGTAAAGATTGGATCTAAAACAGGACCAATTACTAAATGACCATGTATTCCAAAGAACCAGAAAAAATGCACTAAGAACATAAATCCTATAGCACCCCAAATACTACCACCCATACCAGAAAGAGGTTTTGTAACAAACTCTGCCAACACAGTGTGAATATTTTCAAAAGGAGACGCATCAACAACTAAACGAAGGAGCCAAATAGCTATGATAGTAATTCCGCCAGGGATTAAGGCTGCAAAAGACTTTGATACAGCTGGTGGTACACCATCAGGCATTGTAATTACTAAATTTGTTTTAACAACTTTTACATAAATTTCTGTTGCAAGCAAAGATACAAGTAATGCTGTAAATAGTCCACGAGAGCCTAAATACATAATAGGCATTACTCCACCTATACCACCTTCTACTAATTCATGAGAAATAGTATAGGGGGTGAGCATAAAGAAACAAAGTAAAGAAATCACACCTGCTGGTAAAGCGTCTACTTTATAACTTTCTGCTAAACGATAAGAAATAGCAATAACTGCGGTCATTCCCATAAGATCTAATGTTGCTCCTATAGGAATCAACAAAGCATCAAAAATACCATTAGCACGAATCCAATCTCCATATCCTGGGATAGGTAAAGCAGCGATAAGTAAAAATGTAGAACCAATCATACTTGGAACAAGATTAAGAACAACACCATCTCTGATGGCTTGAATATGGCGTAATTGAGCAAATTTGTTCATTACTGGAGCCATTTTTGTATCCATAAATTCTTGAAAATTCATATTGAACCTCTTTATTTATATTTAATATTTTATAAAAAATAAAAGCAGTCTACAAAATTTAGTAAGACTGCTTTTATTTTTTTTATCGATTTTTAGTTAGTTGAAAAGTCAAATGAATAACCTAGACCAGCTTGTAAGAATATATCATGTGCTGTTGCTTGTGGTGCATAAGTAAGATGTTTGATTTGGTAACGAAGTTGTGCCCATGTGTAGAATTTAGGTGTTACAGCCCAAACAACTTGGTTTTCCCAACGAATGTGGAAACTGTTTCCAAATCTTGCAGCGCTACTATCAATAGGTGCAACTTTATGATTACCCCAGTCACATCCTGTAGTACCAAAACGAAGACCCAATTTGGTTCTGTAAGTCCAACTTGGAGCAAATCCAATTTCATAGTTAAAACGAACTTCAAAAAGATCTACTACAGTTTGGAAATCTTTACTAGGAGCTGATCCTGTTGGTCCACCTGTGTTATTTGGAACCATCCACATTTCTAAAATGGTTTGGAAAGTCAATGCTCCAGCAGCACCAAATCTTAGTGTGTAATAGTTTTCGTTAGCTAATAAACCTCTAGTATCCAATGCAAAAACAGCATATCCACCGAGGTTGATCCCTACTTGAGCTCTAGGCATACCATATCCTTGAATAAAATAACTAGCATTACCTACAAATGATTCATCTGCATCAAAAGCACCAGCTGTTCCTGTAACAACAAGAGCTTTTACCCACATGGAAAGCCATGGTACGGTAGCAAAATTTTGGGAATAAGTCATTCCAAATTCGAATTCATTACCAGTAAAAAGGGGATCTTCACTAGTGTTTAACTGACCTGTAAAAGAATCCAAGTAAAAACTTAATGAACGATTAACTGGTGCGTCTTGCGCGGATACTGTCCCTACGACAGCAAACATTGCTAATAAAGAAAGAAATAAATGTTTCATTCTATACCTCTTAAAATAATATTTTTATATATTAATTAATCTGATTCTCTTTAATAATTTTTTTTCAATAAATCTAGTATGTTACTACTATTAATTATCTCCTATATTATTTTTAATTATCTTTTTAAAAACTAAATAAATGCGATGTACTATTAATTATTTCTTGTATTGTTTTAATATTTGTTTTACTAAATAACTAAATAAAGTATGATATATTATTAATTTTTTACAATCAAAAATATCTTTGTACGCATAAAAGTTGTAAATAATTGAAAATAAATGATTTAAAATCAATTACCAATATTCATACTATGGTGTTTACTAACTATTAAATACAAAAACACCTGTTTTTTTAGCTATATATTCTTTGTAACAAGTTAAGCGAATATTTTTTTAATATAAATTATTCGATATAATAGTATAACTTTATTAAAAATATTTGCAACAAACAAAACAAAAAAAATACTTGTTTTACATATATCTATTCTAAGAGTTACACAAATATATTATATAAATGGTTTTATAGTTTATATGATACCCTATTCTACACAATGGTATAATTTTTATTCAGTAAATACAACCATTTTACTGAAATTATAT
>CAMRBT010000003.1 GCA_947040475.1 uncultured Brevinema sp. | reverse complement strand
TAAAGTTTCTCCGTTAGTAATGGTATAACCAACAGTTTCCACATATAAAGGTTTAACATTAGTAGCTTCTACCTCTGTTGTTGCTTCTTCTGTAGTCATTTCGTTAGTCATTGTCTCATCGACAATCATTTCGTTAGTAGCAGTTATATCTTCTACCACTTCTTGTGTTTCAATTTCTTGAGCATTCATCATTGTTGCCACTAATAATAGTGATGCAATTAACAATCTTTGTTTCATTAGTTTTCCTCTCATATAACTATATCCTCTCTCAGGTATAGTTATGTGTATTTTGTTATTTTTATTGTTTTAGTTTTTCTGTTAATAGTCGTGTTTCTTCTTTTTCCAAAATAAATTTTGGTGTTAATACCGTGTAAAATTCCTCACCAACTTGTAAGATCCCTCCTATCATTAGATGATCAGTGAATTTACCTATCCCTTCAGCGTTTTGTACTTGATTATCATCAGCGGTAAGAATTTTATCAAGAGCATCTACCAGTAGACCTATTGTAATTGTTTCAATTTTAACAATGATCAATTTTAAATGATTAATCTTACCTGATTTGATAGAAAATTTGTCATTATTGGCAGTATCACGAGTAGATTTAGTATTGTCTATTTCAGCCAATCTTTTATCAATTGACAAAAGAGGAATTATTCTTCCTCTCAAATTCATAACACCTTCAACGAAAGAAGGGAAATTAGGCACAGAAGTAATAGATATTTCTCTGATAACTTCTTGAACTTCCATAATATCAATACAATAAAAAGATTTTCCAATCTTAAATGCAACGAATTGTTTTTCCATAGGAAATCCCCTAAATGTAATAAAACAGATATCCAATATTATATACCTGTTTTAAAAAAAATGCAAGTGCTATTAGTCTTTTTTTAGACTTATTCGTAAAATTTTAAAATAATAATGTCTCTACGACCCACACTATCTTTATTATTAATTAAATAAAAGCTCCAATCCATTTTTTCTAAAGACATTAATATTTGATTTTCCACAGCTAGATCAATTGTATTAAAATCTTTTATAAAAGATGGATTTTGAAGAATCATTTGTCCACCAATTGATTTATTATTAATAAACCTTCTGAAAGATACAGGAAGTGTTTGTAAAAATCCAGATCGAGATTGATAGATATTTTCTACTAACAAGGCTAAGCTTGCCTCATCGGAAGAGATAATTAAGTGGTCTTCAACTATCCCTACCCACAAAGTAACATCATTAAATTTCCATCCATAAAATTGTTGGGTAAACATATTTTTATAGACTGTTTTCGCACCTTTAGATTGGATCATGCGTACTATTTCTTTAATATTTTCTGCTAAAATTTTTTTATTTTGGATTTCAGAACTTATTGTAAAATTTAATTTCTTTTTTTCAACATCAAAAGCTCTTATAACATAAGAAAATCGTCCTTTTAAATAAGGTAGAATTTTTTCTTGAACATCTGTATTATAATCTTTTAATTCATTAGCAATAGATTTTATTGATAAATAATCAGCTCTATCAATTTCTTGTAACATTTTTAAAAAACTATTTAAATTCACATAAGTATGCCCTACAATACCCGGTGTTCCTGATTCAAAATCCAATAAAGTCATCTTTTGAGTAGCTTTGACCTTTGTACTATTTTTTAATTCTTGATTAATTCTAGGATCATCATAAAAAGAAAATAGATCTAAGGTTAAATTATTGCCACTAATATTAAAAGTCCCAACAACTCTATCTCCCATGGTAACAAAAGAAGAAGTTGATGACTGCGAGATTTTATCTTTAATGTAAATGGAGTCCATCCACACTAAACTTTTATTCCAATCTAATTTTAGATTTTTCACCACTTTTTGATATTCTTCTAATTTTTTTAGACCTTGAAAATTGTGATATTCTAGAATTTCTTTTGATCCTGAAAAAATAACATAATTTTTTTCTATTCTATAAGGCATAGGAGTAGGCAAATTATCAAGCATCGTTCTTAAGAGAATTTCATTTTTTATTGTCATCACAGCATAACCTACATCTTTTTTAAGATGCACATAAGCAAATCCCTTATTATAATCTATACCTAAGGACTCAGCTCCTTCTTTTTCAAAAATATTGACAACCATTCTTTCTTGTAGTTTAAATCTCAATCTTGCTAAAGTATTAGCGTACTCAGCGCCTTCTGTTTTTTTTAAAATAAATCGCCACGCATCTGTAGCTTCCTTGACATTAGGGAAATAGATCACTAAAGACCCATCCAAAATATAAGGAGCAATCCCTTCATTTGAAAACACTGATGTTGCAGAAATAAACATAAATAAGATTAATAAAAACTTCTTTTTTAACAAAGGAAACCATCCTCTACTTTTTTAAACGATATAATACTTTCATATATCGGATTTAACATAGTATTTATTAGTATATTTAGATTTAAATACATATCTTTTTATTGCAAAATTCCTCATTAAATTGTATCATTTAATTATGTTTATTATTATTAAATGAGGAGCGTTTATTTTGAAAACACCAACTCAACGATTATTTTCTTTATTAAAAGGATATAAAGGCCTAGTTTTTGTCTCTTGTATAGCAGCCGTATTGTTTGTTATGGGGCGTACTGGGGTATCTTTATTTATTGGGGAATTCATCAATGATATCTTTATTGCTCAAGATTATTCTACCTTAAATATAAAACAAGTAGCAATACTATTCGCTTTTGGATTTTTATGGTCTGGTGCACAATATACTATGTATTTATTTTCGGGGAAGCTTGCTATTCGTATTTCTCACCAACTCCGAGAAAAAATTTATAATAAAATAATTAAACTCCCTATGTCCTACTACCATCAAAATTCTAGCTCTAATCTTTTATCCATTACTTCAAATGATATTACCTTAGTAGAAAGCTTTTTGATGACTATTATGGTACAATTACTAGCTCAGCCTCTTACTGTGATCGTTATTGTATCCGCTATGTTTACTATTAACTGGAAGCTCTCCTTATACTTTTTAATATTAGGGCCTATTATTGGTTTGTTATTAGGGCTTGTTGGTGCTAAAATACAAAAGATCGGTTCTAATATGCAAGAAAATGTAGCTCAAATCACCAAAGTGTTTTCCGAAACAATGAGACATATTCAGATAATTAAAGGATTTAATTTTGAAAAAGTAGAGATTGATACCTTTAAAGAAAAAAATGATCTTCAATTATCTTTATCCGATCAAGAGATCAAAATTCGTTTAGTAGCTCTTCCCATGTCTGATTTTTTAGGCATCACGGCTATTATTTTGATTCTATCACTTGGAGCTGTAGGAATACAATTTGGAGTAGCAACAGCAAGTGATGTCACCAAATTTGTTGCTATGGCTATTATTTTATCAGAGCCTATTTCTTCTTCTAATCAACTTATCTTAGTTTTAAAAAAACTAGGGCCTTCCGTCAAAAGAATATTTGATATTATAGATATAGAAGGAGAAATTGATACTCATACCAAAAAATTCGATCATATTACAGGAGATATTACTTTTAAAGATGTTTCTTTCTCTTATAATAAAGATCAAGTTGTTTTAAAAAACATTTCTTTAGAGATAAAAGCAAAAGAAACAGTCGCTTTAGTTGGGTATAGTGGTTCTGGAAAAAGCTCTTTAATTTCTCTTATTCCTAAATTTTATACACCTAATATAGGGGAAGTATTAATAGATGGTCAAAATACTTTAGATTATGATTTATCTTCTATTAGACAGAATATTTCTATTGTTTCTCAAGATACCAATCTGTTTAGTGATACTATCTATAATAATATAAAATTATCAAAACCTGAAGCTAGCATGGATGAGATTATCGCTGCAGCAAAAATGGCTAATGCCCATGAGTTTGTTTCTCAACACACAGATGGATACGATCGTTATGTAGGAGATCAGGGAAACAACCTCTCCGTAGGCGAAAGACAACGTATTATTCTCGCAAGAGCTATTTTACGAAAGCCTGCTATTCTCCTTTTAGATGAACCAACAAGTGCCTTAGATGCTGATTCAGAATTAAAAATAACAAAAGCTTTAGAAAATATTTACGGACAACAAACAACAATTATTATTGCACATAAATTATCTACAATAGAAAATGCTGATAAAATAGTTGTGATGAAAGAGGGACAAATATTAGAAATTGGTTCTCATACTGAATTGATAGCCAAAGATAGTTATTATAATAAATTGTATCATGCTCAAAATTTATAACAAATGATTAATAGGAGAAATATATGAAAATAAACGACATTATCATCAAAGATCGTGTTAGAAAAGATCTGGGAGATCTTTCTCTACTAAAAAAAAGTATAGACAGATATGGACTTTTGCATCCTATTATTATCAATAAAAACAATCAATTGGTATCAGGAGAACGCAGACTTACCGCTGCTAAAGAACTAGGCTGGGAAGAAATTGACGTTGTTATAAAAGATTTGACTTATAAAGAAGCGTTAAATATTGAAATGACAGAAAACACCACAAGAAAAGATTTTGACAGTCCCGAATTAACTACAGGACTAAAAAAACATCGACGAATATACAGTAAAAATATATTTGTAAAAATATCAGTGTTTTTTCAACAATTATTTGAAACCATATTTTCTAAAAAATCTAAATAAAGGATAGGTTATGAAATTTTATATCTTACTATCTGTTTTTCTTCTCTCAGCCATTCAAGTTTTTTCTTTGGAATCTTTAGATACTATTTCTATCAAGGGAGATCTTAGATTTTTTGATAGTACTATTAAAGGTAATTTTACTTACACTATTAAAAACAATGAAACAAAAACTCAAGACGAGTGGACTTTTTTAATTCATCCTTCTATTAATATCTCTTCCGTCAGTCAAAATAATGTTCAAGCAAAAGTTTCTATACAACAAGGGATAAATTATCGTATTCTTACTATTGCTCTCCCTCAAGAAGTGCCTGAAAATGGACGGACTTCAATTTTAATTAATTTTTCTATCCCTGAACAAAATAGTAATTCTCGAATGTTTATTCAGCCTAACTATGTGTTTCTTGATGCCAGACAATTTTGGTTTCCCTATCCTGTGCAAGACAATCAGGCTGATTTTGAGATCACTGTTATCACCCCTCAACACCTCACCAGTATTATGGGAGGAAAATTAAATCAAGAAACTGTCATTATAGATAAAAAACTCAGTACTTGGGAAAATGAGCTGAAAAATTTATCACCTAGTGCTAGTTTGATTATTATGGATACTCCTAAGCAAACAAAAAATTCTATTTATTTATATAGTTCTAATAAAAATATATTTTCAGCTATCGATAAACAATTTTCTCCTTTGTGGGATAAACTGAAAAAAGAACATAGAGTTTCTCCTCTTAGTGAAATTCATATTGTTCCCCTAAAAATTGTTATCCCTAATCACTTAGGGAATGATGTTGAAGGAGAGTTTTTAGGCAATATATTTTTATTAAACACCCATATTATTGATCTTATCACCAATGAGACCAGTAATACTAACTTATGGGTAAAACCATCAGAACAACTTGCTGAAACACTAATTCATGAATTATATCATAGTTTTTTTCCGGGTATTGTTCAACATGATAGAGAAGATGCTTTATTCATAGAAAGTTTAGTGCAATATCTCACTTGGGATCTCATTAATTCTACCTCTCCTGAATGGGGCAATAAAATTAGTAGAAAAACTAGGTACTATATACAAAATATTTTTAGAAAACAGCAATTTAATTATTTATGGGATTACCTTCAAGATAGCACTTTGTTATTTGGATTCACAGATCAGGTTAAATTAGATGGCATTACCTTAGTTGATACTTTAGTAGAAAAATATCAATCTATAGAATACACCAAACAAGATGTCTATGAAACGATATATCAACACGGTATTAAGCAAAAGATGATGCAACAGGCTAATGAGATTATAAAAGTTGATTATACAACTAATTTATTTGAAAATCCTGTAGCTTTAACACCAAAAAAATTATTTAATAGTTCTATTAAAGCTGTTAAAACAAATTTTAATGTCTTTGTAACAAATACTACTTTCTTTAAGAAACAAAAAATCATTACTATTCCTGTGAATGCTAGTTTTTTATCTATTACTCATAATTACCCTTTTACTTGGTTTGGACAATTAATTTGGGTAGAAAATAATATTACTAATAACCTAGCTCTTGAAATTCCAAAAAATACAGCTTGGGAAACAAATCTTATAGGAGATATTGACTATATCCAAACAAAATCTCCCCTAGATATTATAGAGAATCGACTCTACGATAATGTTATTTCAGATAATGATGTTGGGAAAAAAATTATTTTCCTATTAAATACCTCCAAAAAAATAGAAGATCTGGACATATCTATCTCTTCAAATGTTCAGGTACAATTAAACTTATTAAAAAAGAATAAAAAGATATTACTTTGGGACTCTAGTACTTATATAAAAGATGATAAACTTATTATTAATGCTTTTGTTCTTGATAAAAATCAAAAGAAAGCTTTTATAGCAATACCTATTAACATTGAGGAAGGGATATACATTATTGATTCTCTTATCACTAATTAAAAATAAAAAAAAATAAAAAGACCCCTAAAATTTAGGGGTCTTTTATTTATAAATTCAATTAAAATTTAAAATTCTTATTGAGCAACTTCTGCTTCAGCTTCCGCTTCAGCACCACCAGCAGCAGCTGTTTCAGTATCACTAGCAGCTTTTAGTTTTTCAATTTTTCTTTTTAGAAGAAGTTCTTCTGCAACTATTTTTGACATAACTAATTTGGTTTGTATTGCATCTGCTGCAAGCATTTGCCAAATAGCTTCGTCATTAATATCTTGATCTTCACGAACAACCGCTAAATCAAAGTTGACTGTTACATCTCTTACATATCCAATAAAGTCAGGATCTTTGCTTCCTTCAGGCTTGTAAAAAGCTAAAGAATCAAAAACTACATAAGGAAGTGAGAATGGATATAAAGGATTTTTTGTAGCAGCCCAATCTCTAGGATTGTCTGAATACTCTGTATTATTCCAAGTAACTTGTCTCCAACCTTCATGGAAGATAGAACCAAATCCAAATTCTTGTAATTCGTTTCTCTCATTTAAGACTCTTGCACCATAAGTGTAATTATAGTTAAGACCATAAACCCATGAACGAGCATTTTTAATTTGACCAACATTGGCAATCATACCAATAGCTAAGCCAGCATCTTGATCCTCATCATTTTGAGAAACAAAAACTCCATTCATATAAGTATGAGCAAAATAGTAAGGTGTTTTAACAAAAGCCCAAAAAGCATTTTCCCATGGGTTGAATTGAATACGTACACCCAATACATTACCATGTTGTTGACTTGGTGAGTTTTTAAGAAGAGAATTTTTATTATTCTCTCTACTATCAGAAGATGGATTTAACGCAACTTTCCAGTTTTCTAAATTCCAATCATCTGCTTCAAAAGCAAATTCTGGCCAACCAAAATTACGTATATCCAAATCTGGATTTTCAGCAATAAATTGCTCATAAATTTCTTGATCTTTTTCTACTACCTGTGCAATGTTCTCATTGTAGGTTGTGAAATCAATCAATAGACGCTCAACAGCGCTAAGTGGTGTTACTACACCAAAGATTAACATTAAAGATGTTATCACTATTCCTTGTCTCATAGGTCCTCTCCTTAGGAAATTTAAACTTTATTTTTACCTTGATTTTAAAATTAAATAAAACTGCTTATATAAGTGTCCTATTTTTTTCGCTTATTGTCAAGTAAATAATTTAATTCTTACTAATATTTTTTCGGAACCTACCGATAGAAAAGTTTAACGATTTTACATCTTTTTTTTTAATTTGTTTCATTTAGTGTTATTCCGTCCCCCAAACTCTTGTTTTTCCAATCAACGGCCAATTTTGAGCCTTCTACTAAAAAATACACTTTATCTATAGAAAAGTTCTTTTCTAATGAATTTAATAAAACCTCTATATCTTTATCAACATTTTTTTGTTCCAATGCTCTATAAAAATAAGAATTCCAGTTTAATATTAATGTTTTTTCATCTTTATCATGACTTGCAGAAATCAATCTTGTTTCATAAGTAAAAGGAATCTTGGCTTTATAGTCTTGAGATCCTGCTAAATAAGATCTTAAAAAAGATTGAATATCACTTTCTATACCAATAATATCCACATTTATTCTTTCAGAAAAAACAGTACCTTGATCTTTATTAAGATAATACACCGATTTTGTTTCAAATAGATATTTTCCCCAAGAAAAAATAATAAAAAACACTAGCACCAAACAAGTTCTAAGAATGATTTTTCTGTGTTTTTTGGCAAAAGCTGATATCATTTGAGAATTTTTCTTTATAGATTCTTTATTCATCATTTTGTAAATCCTTCTGTTCTGTTATACTCTTGTATATAACGAGACACCCCAGAAAAAATCCCTATAGCTAGGTTGTTTTGATGGTCTTCATTTTGAAGTTCTTTCGCTTCTAAGGAATTAGACATATAACCAATTTCTACTAATATAGAAGGCACCGTATTATATTTTAATACAAAGAAATTAGCCTGTTTTAAGCCTCTACCATACACTTTGCTGTATTTCAAGGTGTCATCATATACATATTTGGCTAACCACTCTGACTGTGTTCTAGTGCTATCTCTTATGAGGTCTGCTAAGATAGAATAAACACTATCTGTACTAGTAATATCCTCTGGAGTAAATCCAGCATTTTCAATTCTTTCTGTTGCCAAAGCATCAGTATCACTTGCCCTATCTGATAAGGTGTAAATTTCAAAACCAGAAACTTTTGGATTGTAGGCAATATTGGCATGAACACTAATAAATAAAATGTTTTTACGCACAGACCATCGAGCAGTTTTAGAAACTCTATCTTCCAAAGATACATAAGAATCATTTTTTCTTGTCACATATATTTTTATTTTTTTATTTTTTTTCCTAAACAAGGTGTGTACTTTTTTAACCATTGTTAACACTAATCTTTTTTCTTCTATACCATGTCCACCACCGCCAGGATGTTTACCACCATGTCCTGCATCCAAAACAATAGCATCAATGGGAACAAAGGTATGTGTAGGACTAATAAAATCATTAACATCTTCAATTATTTCTTCTAACTTTTCAGCATCTGCTCTATTTTGTCTTTTTTCTTCATTTCTTTGTTCTTTTAATTGAACAAACTCTAAAGCTTGTTGTTTTCTATCTGCTTCTAAATTATCAGATTTATCAGAAACTGGTGGTTTTTGAGTAGTATCTTGATTTAAAGTATTAGTTTTTACATATTTTTTGGGATCTATAAAACTTTCTTTCACATCGTTAGTATAAGTCTGATGAGGCAACAACAATATTGTGACTAGAAAAAACAAAATATGTTTTTTATTCATGATTACTATCCTTTAAATCTGATATTCTAGAGTCTGGTGAATACTCTTTATTAATTATTTTAATATTCTTCAAATGTTTTGTGTCAATTTTATGTTCTTCAATAGAATTATTTTTTTCGGGTATTAAAGCAAGCCCATAAGCGACTAAATTGTCTACAATATCATGCTCCATTCTTATATGAGGGCTAATACTGTAGGATCTTCCACCCGTTAAAGCAATATTGCAAGGGTTTTTTAGACCAGCTTCTTCAATTTGTTTTTTTGATATTTCTTCAATCAATAAAGCTTGAGATAAAAATAAACCTGTATACAAAGAATGTGCCGTATCTGTATTTAACATTGTGTCTGATAAAGGCAAATCTGACAAGGCAGGTAAAGAAGTTGCCCTATCCCGTAACCCTTGATACGAAGCATCTATTCCAGGGAGTATAGCACCACTAAAAAAAACGCCAGTACCTGTAATAAGATCTATCGTAGTGGCTGTACCTAGACAGACTACTGTTGTGTTCTTTTCAAATATTTTATGTGCTGCATAAGCTGCTAATAGACGATCCGTTCCCACCATTCCTGTTACAAATTCTCTATTAATAGGGATATCTGCCTCTAATATAACAAAATTATGTATAGGAAGAATAAGAAGATCTTCGTTAAATTCTCTATTAATATCAAATGATTCTAGTGTGTCATAACCTAAATGCACTCTTAATGATAAAAAAGCTCTCCAGCTCACACAAGAAATTCTCAACTCAGCAATAAAAAACAAGGGATCTAATTCGTGCATTATATCAAAAAAATATTTCCATCTATCTGGTTCAAAAAGTTCTGGAGTACTCCAATTTTTTTGAGCTAATATACTTAAGTCTTCATCGATTAGCACAGCTTTTGTTCTGGTGTTACCAATATCTATTGCAAAAATCATTTTATTTTAGTTTTTCCTTTAAGATAGTATTTGATAATTCAGGATTTGCTTGTCCATTGGTAGCCTTCATTAATTGACCAACAAAAAATCCAAACAATTTATCTTTACCAGATTTGTATTGTTCTACCTGTCCTGGATTATCTGCTAAAATTTTATCAATAATCATTTCTAATTCACCAGCGTTACTGACTTGTTTGAGACCCTTTTCTTCTACTAATATAGAAGGAGCTTTACTTGTAGCGACCATATCATCAAAAATATCTTTTGCGATTTTTCCGCTAATAGCACCGTCTTTTACAAGAGATAATAATTCTCCTGTATGTTGTGGACTCACTTTTTTAGTAAACTCTGTAGCTGTTAATTTGTGTTCATTCATTCTACTCATTACTTCTGTTAAGACCCAGTTTAAAACTTTTTTAGCTTCTTGAGTAGTGTTTGCTAGTGTGTCTTCAAAATATAATGCTACATCTTGATCGTCTGTTAGTACAATACACTCTTTTAGTGGAAGGGACAATTCTGTATGATAACGCATTCTTTTAGCAAAGGGGTGTTCTGGAAGCTGAGCTTCTAATTCTGTTACAAGATCTTGTGTAATTCTTACTGGTGGTAAATCTGGATCTGGAAAATATTTGTAATCTGCCGCTTCACTTTTGGATCTCATACCCATGGTAATGTTTTTATTTGCATCAAATAATCTTGTTTCTTGTATTACTGTTCCGCCAGATTCTACGAGTTCAATTTGTCTTTCTATTTCGTAATCAATAGCTTTACGAACTCCATTAAAGGAATTTAAATTTTTAACTTCTACTCTTGTTCCTAAAGGATCTCCAGCTTTTCTGATAGAGATATTAGCATCACAACGTAAAGAACCTTCTTCAAGGTTTACATCACTGACATTAATAGATCGCATTATTGTACGGATTTCTCTAAGATAATAATAAGCTTCTTCTGAAGTTCTCATATCTGGTTCAGAAACAATCTCGAGTAAAGGAGTTCCAGCTCTATTCAAATCAACTCGGCTAAAATTTTCGTTTTCGCTGTGCGTTAATTTACCTGCATCTTCTTCCAAATGCAAATGATGTACTTGAATATCTTTTTGCGTACCATCACCTAAATGAATAGAAACCATACCGCCAGTGACAATAGGAAAATCATTTTGTGTGATTTGGTAGCCTTTAGGAAGATCGGGATAAAAATAATTTTTTCTATCAAATTGAGAAAATAAATTCACTTTTGAATGCAATGCCAATCCTGCAAGAATAGCCTTATGAAGTGCCATTTTGTTCAATACAGGTAAGGTGCCTGGATGTCCTAAACAAACGGGACAAACTGCCGTATTTGGTTGCTCTCCAAAAGTTAAAGGGCAAGAACAAAATATTTTTGTATTGGTATTTAATTGAACATGGACTTCTAATCCAATCACTGATTCATAGCTCATTAAAGTCTCCTTATCTATATAGTCAATGACGTATTATAGCACAAATATTTAAAATAGTAAAGATTTCTAAACAGATTACTGTACTACCGTAGCTTGCGAAAATAATAAAATATAACTTCTACTTGAAAATTTATTTATATATTATGATGAGTTGTTTTTCAAAATTAAAATGCAAATCCCAATGTTAAAGCATGAGCAGAACTCCATAAAACTTGATCAGAAAGAAATTCTGTAAATATATAATGATCTATTCCAAATTGCAGAGCAAAAATAGGATTTAAATGAAATCGAAAACGCATGGTACTTACTGTAGAAAGCCCTAATCTATCAGTTGTAGTTATTCCTATACCAAAAGCTAAATAATTCCAAGCAATAGACCACCCCTTTAAAGTAACAGAATCTCTATTATCATATAGAATCACACCAGCCCCTGTAGACAAAGTCCACAACCAATCTCCTGTATTAATAGCTGCAACAGAGTTATACCAATAGTGTTTTTTACCCACCATAAATTCCATAGATGAGACACAGGAAAATCGTGTGTTAAAAATATCTACACCCACTCCTGTAGTTAATGATAACCACGGATATTTTACGATTTTGGCTTCTGACTGAGTAAATGATGGGATTGCACAAAAAAGTATTATTATTAATATTATATGACGCATATTATTTTCCTTGTTATTAAATATTTTATACTATATCTATAATCTATCGATTAAAAAATTATACCATAGACAACTATAATAGTAAAGATTTCTAAGTAGATGTCTACACAATTAATAGCTTGCAAAAATAAGCTATTAATTGTATAATATTTAACAACTATTTTGTAAGGATATTCTATGACATCTCTATTAACTACATTAAACAACTATCTCAAAAACATTTTTTTGCCTGTTTTAGCTTTAGGATCTTATCTTTTTTACTTACTTTGGTCTGCGCCTGTTTCTTTGATTCTTCAGGAGTATAATGTTAGTCATTGGTTTATCACTAACAATCCCTTAACGCTTATTGTTGTAATTGTCCTCGTTGTATTCATAATACTTTTGGGTTTATTCTATCAATTCAAATTTAAAGCATTTTTTAATTTTTTATTAGGGATTATATTGTTTCTTCTTATTTTAACTTTCTTGTACAATCATCTTTTAGCTTATGATTATGGATCTTTTTTAGATAATAATACGCTGATCCCAGAAAAACCTTTACTAGGATTTAGTAAATGGTATTATTTATTAGATTTTATTTTTATATTAGGTTCTTTATATTTGGTTTATATAAGTATTAAAAAGAATTTTTATATTCCTGTTTTATTGTTTTTATTTTTATTTTATAGCACAGAAAATATTGTTACTATTGCTAAAACTTCTAATAGTATAAAAAACTCTGCGACACCCTTTTCTTCTTCTCAAAAACATACCTTATCAAAAAATAAAAAAAATGTGCTATTTTTAGTGTTTGATGGTTTTGACCCTCGTGTTGTTCAATATTTCTTAACGAATAACACTCTCACTAACGACCAAACCGATTGGAGTAAAGATTTCATATTTTATGACAATGTTACGAGTTTTTCTAGTACCACAGCAGGTTCTATGCGAAGTATGTTTGAAGGCTACTCTGGAACACCTCAATTCATGCTACAAGAATTATTCATCAACTCTTACGCCTCTAGTTATTTTTATCAAGAGCCTATAGCAAATTTTAATAAAAAATTAGAAGATAAAAATATATCTGTTTACAATGTTCAAAATTCTTTAATTTCTCAACTTCCTATTTTATCTATATATTTTTATCATTCTATGCCCTATATGACTCGTCATCTTATAGCAAACAATAATTCTTGGAAAATCGACAGTCCAAACCTTTGGACTTCTTCCTCTTCGTCAGGAAACATTGATACTAATAGCTCTACTATCACCGATACAAAAAATCATACATATACGATAAATTGGTCAGAATACTCTCATATTCCTTGGAATGCTACAAACAGCCCTGCAAATTATGGTGATGCTCTAGCTGATATGCAGGCTATGGAGCTATTGAGATTTTACAATACCAAAGATATCTTCAAAAATATTACCCAAACAATAGAATTCCTTAAAGAACAAAATATATATGATAACACCAAAATAATTGTCGCTAGTGATCATGGAAGTCATGGGGGAGATCTTAAAGGAAGTGTAGAATTCATTTCTAAAATATCCACAAATCCTCCAAAAAAATCAACAGAATATTTTAGGAGTTTCCCTTCTTTATTAATGATTAAAGACTTTAATTCTACACAAAATAAGATGATAGTAGACAATAGATTTTTATCTTTAGCTGATTTACCAAGTGTTATAGAACATTCTTTAGATATTTCTACCACTAATAAAGATTACACTAAAGAGATTTTTCCTCAAAGACTGTTTAATACTCCAACTATTAATTTTTTTCATTTATTAGGTGATCAAAAAAATAGTATCCAAGAACTAAAAAAGTCAGGTACTGTAGAATTTATAAAAATACATAGTATTTCACCTTTTAAAGTATCTTCTTTCAGTGTCCCTCTGGAAGACATCACTAACGTACCTTCTTATGAAGTTGTAAAATAGATCAAAAATGTCTGAGACAGTAAAGATTTCTAAATAGATTGCTGAGTAATGAGAGCTTGCTGAAATGAGCTATTAATTGTATAATATATAAAACAAATTACAAAGGATAATTTAATGAAAGAATCAATATTAAAAAATAAACACTTTATCTATTTTACAATATACGGATATATCTTATTTCTCACTTACCTTTTTCCTTTGCATTTCATACATGAATTTATATACATGGAGGCTGGAAATCCATTTTATTTACAGTGGCAAGAATTTTTTCAATGGCATGGCAGATTTTTGACCCATATTTCTGCAAGATACACCCTACAATTGGGGTATCCGTTTTTTTATATTTTTAAATCTTTTGTTATTGCTATTTTATTCTTTGTTTCTTTAAAAACTATTGATTTAACAGCCTTAAAAAACACTGATAGATCTTTCTTTTTATTGTTATCTTTATTTCTTTTTATAAATGCTCTATTTCCTTTCACAACATTTATGATGTACTATTCTAGTGATTTACTTAATCTATACACATATTATATCACTGCAATATTGATGATTATATATCTTCAATTTTATCTTAATATCTTTAATAACAAAACTAATATAAATATTTATGTATTCTTTTTAATTGCTTTTTTAACAGGTGCTACTCATGAACAAGCTATCACAATGATACCTTTGTTAATACTAGTATATATATTATTAAAAATCAAAAAAGTTGATATTCCTTATTGGTATTGGTATTCTATCCCTTTCTTTTTAATGGGATTTTCTATTATTATGTTTGCCCCAGGCTCTAATAATAGAATCGGTGGTTATATGAATACTACAGAATGGGAATTTATGGAACAATCCATAGATTGGATGGAGTTGGGGTGGAAACGTTATTTTTATTCTTTATATAGACATTTATTTATTACAACAAGTAGATGGTATAGCGGACCTGGATTTATCCCCTCTACGTGGTATATGCAAATATTGATTTTTATTTTCAGCTACTTGAATATAAAAAAATATAAATCACTCTTAGATAATCATATTGTATTTCCTTTTATCTATTGGGCTTTATCTTGGGGTACTTGTATCGTTATGAGTGCAAGTCCTTCTTATCATGGTGTTCCTGTTGAATTTAGTAAATTTTTTATGTATATTTCTCTTACAGCTAGTATTTATTATTATTTAAAAGAGTGTTCATCAAAAACACAAACAATATTATTATCATTATTTTTATTTGTTGTTTTTGTAGGACAAGGAATACAGATCCCTGCTATCTACAAAGCAAAACAAGAATATTTAACGCTTGTTGAACAAATAGAAAACGGATCTATCACAGAAGTCAAGCACAATCCCACCGCCAAAATGGGGAATATTCTTATTATTAAGTTTGGAAATAGTCTTTATTCTAAGTATCCTCATATAAAATTTAGTTACACTAATTAAGAAAATAAACACCATCCAAAAAAACCTCTCGTTATGAGAGGTTTTTTAGTTACTTATTATAATTAAGCTTCGACTAATTCGATAATAGCCATTTCTGCACCGTCAGTTTGACGTTGTCCGAGTTTAGTGATTCTTAAATAACCACCATTACGGTTTGCAAAACGTGGAGCAATATCATCAAATAATTTTACTACAACACTTTTTTCATACATTTTTGCTAAAAGTTGTCTTCTGTTATGAAGATCATTAGTTTTAGCTTTTGTAATGATTTTTTCAGCATAAGGTCTGATTGCTTTCGCCTTAGTTAATGTTGTTTTTACACTTTCATATTTAAATAAGGATTGAGCCATACCACGAAAAAGAGCCTTACGAGCACTTTTTGTTCGACTAAGTTTTACAACTTTTTTTCCATGACGCATCATAAACTCCTTTAATTTTCTTTAAGGTTAAGAAAACTTTTAGTCTTCTTTAATTTTGAGATCGTACATTGTTAATTTTTCACCGATTTCAGTCAATGATTTTCTTCCGAAATTTTTAATCTTCATCAAATCATCTCTTGAATAGGAGAGCAATTGTCCAAGAGTAGCGATTTCTTCACTTTGTAAACAATTAAGAGATCTTACAGAAAGATCTAAACTTTCTACTGTTTTCAAAAGAATTTCTTCTTCTGGGGAAACAGCTTCAGCCAATCTTGGCATTTCAACTTCTGTAATAGCTTCAAAATTCATAAACATTGAGAAATAACTTTTTAAGATAAAAGAAGCATCTGCAATAGCATCAACAGGATCGATTGTACCGCCTGTCCATACTTCAAGAACTATTTTCTCACAGTCTGTTTTTTCACCAACACGATATTCTTCAATTAAAAAATTAACTCTATCTACTGGTGAAAATATAGCATCTATAGGAATAACAGAAATTTCATCAACTTGAGCTAAAGCATCTTCCGCAGAACGATACCCTCTACCAAATTCAATATCCAATTCCATTACTATTTTAGCATTATCTCCCAATGTAGCAATTACTAAGTCTGGATTGGCAATTTCAATAGTTTGATCAACTATAAAATCTGCTGCCGTTAAAAATCCTGGACCTTGTTTTTCTACACGGATTCTCTTTTTATTTGTTTGATCATTTAAAAAGATTGAGACTTTTTTAAGAGCAAGTACAATGTCTGTAATATCTTCTTTTACACCTTCAATAGCGTCAAATTCGTGGTTTACACCATCCATTTTAACCGCTGTGAAAGCATAGCCTAAAATCGCACTAAGAAGTGTTCTTCTTAATGAATTGGCTATAGTTACACCTACGCCTTTATCAAAAGGATATATGTAAAATTTCCCATAAGTATTATTATACGTGTTCTGTTCGTATTTTAATTCATAAGGAAGAATTAAATCTTTTAATAAATCTCTATGCGCCATAATCTACCTTCCTATAATAATGATGTATGATTAGACGCGTCGTTTTTTACGAGGACGACATCCGTTGTGTGGAATAGGTGTAACGTCACGAAGACTTTTTACACTAACTCCAGCTAAATCTACTGCTCTAATTGCAGATTCACGTCCTGGACCAGGTCCTTTAACACGAATGTGAGCACTTTGTAAGCCATGAAAAACTGCGCCTTCCATTGCTTTTTCAGAAGCTAACTGAGCAGCGAATGGGGTACCTTTTTTAGAACCTTTGAATCCACCAACACCAGAACTAGCCCATGAAATAGTATTACCATTCATGTCTGTAACTGTAACATGAGTATTATTAAATGTTGCTTGGATATGTACTATACCTTCAACAATATTTTTTTTCTCTTTTTTTCTCTTATTAGAACTTTTTGCTTTGGCTGCCATTTAAATCACCCTCTTACTTCTTTTTGATCGCGTTAGCGCGAGCACCTTTCCAAGAACGTGCGTTCGTACGAGTTCTTTGACCACGGACTGGTAGTCTTTTCTTATGACGTAAACCTCTGTAAGAACCAATGTCAATCAATCTTTTGATATTCATTGAGCGTTCTGTACGAAGGTCACCTTCTACTTTAAAATTAGTGTCAATTTCTTCACGAATTTTGTTTAGTTCTTCTTCAGATAATTCACCAATTTTTTTTGATTTCTCAATATTTACAGCACTTATTATTTTTAATGCGGAATGTCTTCCGATGCCATAAACATATGTTAAACCAATCCAAGAGGCTTTATTATTTGGTACTTCTCTTCCGGCAATACGCGCCATGGATTACCTCCGTTAGATTCTTTTTTTACCCATTTGTCTTTGTTTGTGTTTTGGATTCTCACAAATAACTCTGAGAACACCGTGTCTTAAAATTGTTTGACACTTTTCACACATAGGTTTTACTGATGCTCTTACCTTCATGAAGTATCCTCTCTATTTATAACGATATACTATTCGCCCTTTAGTAAGATCATAAGGGGAAAGTTCTAAACTAACTTTATCACCTGCAAGAATTTTGATATGATTAATCCTCATCTTACCAGAGATATGAGCTAATATTTGTTGTTTAGTTTCTTCTAATTCAACTTTAAAAACTGCTCCAGGCATTTGCTCTAAAACAATTCCGTCGATTTTTATAACATCTTCTTTATCCATCATCATTAGAAACCTAAGACCTCCCGCAAATTACTATAAACTTCATCGATAGGTAAATCCCCATTAATTTTCTTGAGAATTCCCTTATCTTGATAGTACTTGATAAGTGGCTCTGTTTCCAATCTATAAACTTCAAGACGTTTTTGGACTATTTCAGCTTTATCATCATCTCTTTGGATGAGTGTCTCACCTGATTCGTCGCAAATTCCTTCCGTTTTAGGTGGATTAAGAAACACATTATACATCTTTCCAGAACTTTTTGCAAGCCTTCTGCCAGTTAATCTTTGAAAAATAATTTTTTCATCAATATCAACAAGGATAACCTCAGTCGGTGGACAAAATTCATTAAGAATTTTAGCCTGATTTAAGTTGCGTGGAAACCCATCAAGGATCCAAGAGTTGTCAATAGAAGGAAGACTGTTTTTTACAACTTCAAATGTTAATTCATCTGAAACCAATATTCCATTATTTACACAATTTCGGACTTGATCTGCAACTTCACCCTTGCCTTCTTTCATCATCTGACGAAAAGCATCTCCTGTGGAAAGTGAATAAATACTAAATTCTTTACTCAACATGGCACTTTGTGTACCTTTCCCAGATCCAGGATAGCCTAAAAAAATGATCTTTTTATTCATATTAATAAGTTCTCTTTTTCGGAGTTAAGAATCCTTCTTTGTGATTCATATTTAAAAATGCTTCTATTTGTCTTAGTGTATTTAGAGAGACACCGACTAAAATAATTAGTGATGTTCCACCCATTAAATAAGCAATATCTGCTGGCACATTTAATCTACTAACAATAAATGTTGGTAACAGTGCGATTAAACCCATGAAACCAGCTCCAGGTAAGGCAAGATTATATAAGGTTTTTGAAATAAAAGCCTCCGTCTCACTACCAGGTCTTATTCCAGGAATAAAAGCATTTTGTCTTCTTAAATTTTCTGAAATGTCATGAGGGTTTAACTCAATTTCAATATAGAAAAATGCAAAGAACAAAATCAAAGCAAAATAAACAATAGAGTACCATAATTCACCAGGTTGTAAAGCATTAGATACTTCAGCTAACCAAGGTGCTTTAGGTCCAAACCATTGTGCTAATTGTACAGGGAACACTAATACTGCAGATGCAAAGATAATAGGAATAACGTTAGTTGGATTTACTTTAAATGGTAAGTATGATGGTCCTGCCATTGCTCCACCACGGGAGTATTGAACAGGTATACGACGTAATCCCATTTCTTCAAACACAACAGCCATAATAATTCCTAAAAACATAATCACTAATAAAAGTGTTAGGATAGGATCATTTGGTTTAGTGATAAAAGTATAAAAAGCTTGAGGAAAACGAGCTACGATACCACTTAAAATAATCATAGAAATACCATTACCTAAACCATTTTCTGTAATTTGTTCTCCAAGCCACATTAATATATAAGTACCAGTAGCAACAGCTAATGCAAATAATACAACAAATTGAGCAGAAGGAATTAGGATGAATGGTAATGACGTTTGATTATTAAATTGAACAAGATAATTTCCATAAATAACACCTTGGATACCAGCAATAGCTAAGGTACCAATACGTGAATATTGATGAATTTTATGACGACCTTCAGGGCCTTCTTTAGCTATTTTTTCTAAAGCAGGAATAATAACTGTCAACAATTGCATAACAATACTTGCAGTGATATAAGGCATAACACCAAGTGCAAAAATAGACGCTCTTTCGAGAGCTCCACCACTAAGCAAGTTAACAAAAGCTATAAAATTATTATTTTCTGTCCCTATAGCAGCTAGAAGATTATTTAATTGTACGCCGGGCACAGGTATCTGTGCACCGACACGAACAACTACCATGATACATAGGGTGAAAAAAATACGTTTTCTTAATTCCGCAATACGGAATATATTCATTAAGACAGACATAATTACCCTCTAAATTAATTTATTTCGCAAGAGAAACAATTGTTGAGCCAGACTTCTCTATGAGAGCCTTAGCCGCAACGGATACTTTATGCGCTTGAATTTTAATATTCTTTGCAGTAAATTCAACCTCACCAAGACCTTTTGCAAGAATTTTGATAGGATTTCCGTTGTCTTTAATTAATCCCGCTAGACATAATAATTCAGGAGTTACTTCTGAACCGTCAGGAAAAACATTTAAATCTTCTAAGTTAACAATATTATTGTACACTTTAAAGATGTTTTTGAAACCACGTTTTGGTGCACGACGATAGAGTGGCATTTGACCACCTTCAAAATATAAAGGTACTCCTCCACCAGATCTAGCATTTTGCCCTTTGTGTCCCTTTCCGCAGGTTTTACCAGTTCCATTACCAGTACCACGACCTACTCGCTTACGCTTTTTTGTAGCGCCTTCATTTGGTTTGAGTTCGATATGACCCATATTGTGCGCTCCTTTAATTATTTAGAGAATAATTCAGATACTGTTTTGCCACGTTTTGCAGCAATATCTTCAATGTTATACAATCTTGTCAATCCATTAAAAGTTGCTTTAACAAGATTGATTGGATTAGGAGATCTTAAAGATTTTGTCAAAATATCATGAACACCTAATAGTTCGAGAACTGGACGTACTGAACCACCGGCGATAACACCTGTTCCTTTTGTAGCAGGTTTCATAAGAATACGACAAGCTTTGTATTCTCCTAAAATTTCGTGAGGAATGGTAGTTCCTTTTAAACGAATAAGTAGTGCGTTTGCAATTGCTTTGTCTTTTGCTTTTTTGATAGCATCAGCAAGCTCATTAGCTTTTCCATATCCAAGGCCAACTTTGCCTTTTTTATTTCCAACAACGACCATAGCGTTAAAACGGAAACGACGTCCACCGGCGATAACTTTAGTTGCACGTCTAAGACTTACAACTTTTTCTTCCCACTCGGATGGTATTGCTTCAGGTCTATCACGACGATCTCTTCTGTTGCCACCGCTTTTATTATTATTATTTCTTCTATTATCTCCACGGGGAGCTCTTTCTTGAGGAGCGTTCTCTTGTGAAGAAACTTCCTTTTGCTCTGTTTGTGGTGCTTGATTCTCAGCCATAGTATATCCTCAGCTTTAGAAATCGATTCCTGTAGCACGACAAGCTTCAGCAAGAGCTTTTACTTTTCCGTGGTACAAGTAACCGTTACGGTCGAATGCGACCTTTGTTATTTTGAGTGCTTTAAGTTTTTCACCAATTTTGGTTCCAATGATAGTTGCAGCTTCTACATTAGAAGTTAGTTTGCTTTTACCTAATTCATTAGATACTGATGAAAATGATGCTAATACTACATTAGAAGTATCAATCACTTGAGCATACAAGTATTTATTAGATCTGAAAACTGTCAATCTAGGACGGTCAGCAGAAACACGAAGATGTTTTTTACTTCGTAATTTTCGTTTTTTATGACGTTTAACTTTGTTAGTTATGATATCAATCATATGTTACTCCTTTGTTTAATACTAGAAGTGATAAGCTTTCGCTATCCCTCTATCAACAAAAAAAATATAATATTTAGGACAAGGTATAGGAAGTAGTAGCTACTTCCTACCAAATGTCTTAATTATTTCTATTTTTTACCAGCACTTTTTCCTTCTTTGAGGCGAATTACTTCACCAGCATGACGGATACCTTTACCTTTATACGGTTCTGGTTTCTTGATAAAACGAATATTAGCAGCCACTTGACCAACTAATTGTCTATCAATACCTTTAACAGAAACCGAGTTCGGTGCAAGCTGTTCTAGTTTTGCTCCATCGGGAGCTACAAAAGTAACAGGATGAGAGAAACCTACAGTACAATTAAGAGTTTGACCCTTAACTTCCCAACGGTAACCAACTCCATGAATTTCA
The DNA here is from genome assembly GCA_947040475.1 of uncultured Brevinema sp. GTDB lineage: Bacteria > Spirochaetota > Brevinematia > Brevinematales > Brevinemataceae > Brevinema_A. The sequence continues at coordinate 1,612 of CAMRBT010000003.1, read as the reverse complement.
AGTTTTTTCTCGAAGCCTACAGAAACACCTGTTAGATGATTTCTGAATAAAGCCCAATAAAGACCTTGTTTTGCTTTAGCGTCTTTAGTATCATTCAAACGATTCACTAGTACACTACTAGCATCAACAACTGGACTGATTAAAACAGCATCAAATTCTTGAGTAATAGTACCTAGAGTACCTTTGAAGATTAAATTCCCATTTTCTACCGTAACGGTTACACCGTTAGGAATGAGCAGGGGTTTTTTTGCCAAACGTGACATGTTATGCTCCTACCAAATATAGCAAAGAACTTCGCCACCAATTCCTAGTGAACGAGCTGCTTTGTCTGTTATTACACCTTTTGAAGTGGTAAGTATTGCAATTCCATAGTTATTATAAACTCTAGGAATAGAATCTTTTCCAACATACACACGGCGTGAAAGTTTACTGACGCGTTTAAGATCGTCAATTACTGATTTACCATTAATATATTTTAAGGTAACATCTGTCATGTAGGGTTGAGCACTATCTCTGTAGTTTTCAATATACCCTTCATTCTTCATTATTTTGAGAAGCTCTTCCATAAGCTTTGTCTTCTTGACACTAGTTCTAGGAAGACTACGCATAGTAGCGTTTCTTATTTTTGTTAAGCTATCTGCGATAATATCCATAGGAATCCTCGCCTTATTTTTTTTTGATGAGAAAATTATTTTTCTCTATAAATCAAATCTTACCAAGAAGATTTAACAACACCTGGAATATGTCCTTGTAAAGCCAATTTACGGAAACACAAACGACAGAGACCAAAATCTCTCATGTAAGAACGTGGACGACCGCAAATATTACAACGGTTGTATGCTCTTGCACTGAATTTAGGTTTCTTTTTCCAGCGTTGGATCAATGATTGTTTTGCCATGATATAGCCCTCGCTTACTTGTTACTGAAAGGGAAACCAAAATGAGTTAATAAACTTTTTGCTTCCTGATCCGTTTTAGCTGTGGTAACAATAGTTATATCCATTCCACGAACTTTATCAATTTTATCATAATTGATTTCTGGGAAGATAATTTGCTCAGATACTCCGAAAGAGAAATTTCCTCTTCCATCAAAACCTGTAGCTTTAACTCCACGAAAATCTCTTACACGTGGGATTGCAACAGAAATTAATTTATCAAGAAAGTCAAACATACGATCTTTTCGTAATGTTACTTTAGCTCCGATTGCCATTCCTTCACGTAATTTGAAATTAGATACAGATTTACGTGCAATGGTTTTCATTGCTTTTTGACCAGCTAATAAAGTAAGATCATTTGTAGCAGCATCAGCAACTTTTTTATCAGCAACAGCACCACCAACACCCATATTGATAACAATTTTTTCAATGCGAGGGATAGCCATAACTGATTTATAGTTAAACTCTTTGTTTAAGTTGGATTTAATCTCTTTTTCAAAGAGAACTTTGAAACGAGGTTGTTCACCAGATTTAGCAGGAGTTTTTGCTTCAGCTTTTGGAGCTACTTTTTTAGCAGGAGCTTTCGCTTCAGCTTTTGGAGCCGCTTCTTTTGAAGCTACTTCTTTAGCAGGAGCTTTTGCTTCAGCTTTTGGAGCTGCTTCTTTTGCTGGAGCTTTC
>CAMRBT010000002.1 GCA_947040475.1 uncultured Brevinema sp. | reverse complement strand
ATCCTTCTAGTAAGAATTTCTGTGCCCAACCACCATCTTTTGATAGGATAGCTGTGTAGATAGTGCCTACAGGTTTTTCTTCTGTTCCTCCATCAGGACCAGCAATACCAGTGATAGAAATTGCATAATCTGCTTGTGAAATAAGTAAAGCACCTTTGACCATTTCTATAGCACACTCAAAACTCACCGCTCCAAAATTTTCTAAGGTCTCCGATTTGACTTGAAGGATAGATTCTTTTATAGCATTGCTATAACTAACCACTCCACCTAATAATACTTTTGATGCTCCAGGAATTTCAACAAGACTAGCAGAAACTAATCCTGCAGTACAACTTTCTGCTGTAAATAAAGTTTTATTTTTTTTACTTAAAAGAGTAATAATCTCTTTACTTGTTTTTTGGACTTCTGTCATGGGATACCTACTTAAAATGAAATGTTTTTTCTAAAGAACAAAGTCCTTATTAATTAATCGTACTAATTTTGAATTTTATTAATAGTAAATTGGTATTATAAATAAAATGTAGTATAATATAAGTATAAAATAAAATTAGGAGTAATAAATGCTTTTAAATAAAAATCCTCTTAGCTTAAATTCTTGGAAAAAATTACAAACTCATTTTGAGCAAATCAAAAATATAGAAATGAAAAATATGTTTGCCGAAGAAGACAAACAAACAAAAACGAGATTTGATAAGTTTCATATTCAATTTGAAGAATTATTATTTGATTTTTCAAAAAATCGTATTAATGAAGAAACGATGAGCTTGTTACTTGATTTGGCAAAAGAAGTAAATTTACAAGATGCTATCACCAAACAATTCACTGGTGATTATATCAATGTTACCGAAAATAGAGCGGTGTTACATACTGCTTTGAGAAACAAATCAAATATTCCAGTAATCGTTGATGGAAAAAATGTCATGATTGAAATTAAAGATGTTCTTAATCGTATGGATACCTTTACACAAAAAGTGCGTTCTGGAGAATGGAAAGGATACACAGGAAAGCCAATCACAGATGTCGTGAATATCGGTATTGGTGGATCTGATTTAGGTCCTGTTATGGTTGTTGAAGCCTTAAAACATTATAATACTAAACTCAAGTTACATTTTGTTTCTAATATTGACGGTACTCATATTGTAGAAACAATGAAAAATTTGGATATGGAAACAACTTTATTTATCATAGCATCAAAAACATTCACCACTCAAGAAACGATGACTAATGCAAATACAGCAAAAACATTATTTCTACAAAAAGCGATAGATGAATCTTTTGTATCTAAGCATTTTGTTGCCGTATCTACGAACAAAGATCTTGTTTCTAAATTTGGTATCGATACTGCTAATATGTTTGGTTTTTGGGATTGGGTAGGGGGAAGATATTCTCTCTGGTCTGCCGTTGGTCTGCCTATTGCCTTAGCTGTAGGATTTGATAAATTTGATGATCTCCTTCAAGGTGCTCATGCGATGGATAAACATTTTGTAAAAACAGATTTTGATAAAAACATTCCTGTCATTATGGCATTATTAGGGATATGGTATAACAATTTCTTCGGGGCAGAAAGCTCAGCTATTCTTCCTTATGATCAATATTTACATCGTTTTGCAGCATATTTTCAACAGGGAGATATGGAGTCAAACGGTAAATCTACCTCCAGAGATGGCGAAAGTATCTCTTATCAAACTGGACCTATTATTTGGGGAGAGCCGGGTACAAACGGACAACATGCTTTTTATCAATTAATTCATCAAGGTACCAAATTAATCCCTTGTGACTTTTTAGCACCTATACAAACACTCAATAAAATCGGCAATCATCATGAAATTTTATTATCTAATTATTTTGCACAAACAGAAGCTCTTATGAAAGGTAAATCCAAAGAAGAGGTCATTGCAGAATTAAAAGTAATGGGCAAATCTGAAGAAGAAATTAAAGAATTAGCACCCTTCAAAGTGTTTGCTGGTAATAGACCAACAAATTCCTTTTTATTCACTAAGATGACTCCTTATTTGTTAGGAATGTTAGTGGCCATGTATGAACATAAAATTTTTGTTCAAGGGGTGATCTGGAATGTGTTTAGCTATGACCAGTGGGGCGTTGAGCTTGGTAAAGTACTAGCTAGTAAAATCCTTCCTGAATTAGACGGCACAGACCCTATCAATACTCATGATTCTTCTACGAACAATCTTATTAACAGATTCAAAAAATCTAATAACAAATAGATAAAAATAAGATAAAAAAGACTTCCATTAATTTGGAAGTCTTTTTTGTTTATTGAGTCAAATATTCTTTGTATTTAAATATTTTTTATTATATAATTAAATTACTTGTGTTTTTCTAAAAGCTAAACACCCTATCGTAATTGTTGAAAAATCAATTGTCGTTCTCAAAATCATATCTGGTATATTATAGGTAAATACTAAGGGAATAAAAAAGTTAAATAAAGTTAAGTCCAAGCCAAATAATAAACACCCAAGAATTAAAGCTCTTTTTATAATACCACTTTGTGTGATATAGCGATTGATCCAAATCAAAACACTTGCAACTACTAATCCTGTTAATATCATCCAAACAATAGTTTCTATCGTATTTGAATGAAAAGAGGCATAAATATCAAAGACATTATATAAAAACAATCTTCCTACAACAAAACAACTTGTAATACTAAGCAGAGGAATAATTCTGCTTTCTTCTTTCTTTTTTACAGGAGGTCTGTTTTCGCTAAGGAAAAGTCCTAGCAACACTCCCATAACAAGAAAAGCTAAACTATCCACAATGGGATAAATCATTCTTTCAAAAAGTGTGGTAACATGAGGTAAAGGCTCAAGAAGATAAATGATCCACACTGCACAACAAGAAAGACCATATTGTAATCCTTGTGAAATTTTATTGCCTGACAATTGATTACGAATTAGCAAAAACATTGATGCAATGAGAGAATAGGCAAAAAATCCATATAGAGAAAACACCAAGGGAAGTGTTCCATTTTCAACAAAAACACTAGGTAGTAGAGCAGTTTGACTAGTTTCAGATTCTGGTATCAAAACTTGCCCTATTATTCTAAATATAGTGGTTATAAAACCTATCAATAAAATCTTTAATACTGTTTTCATTACTATCTCCCAACGAGATACATGTAATTATAACTTCTGTATATTAATCTGTCAAAGAATACTAAAAAGGACGAAGTATAAAGCTTCGTCCTTTTTTTTATTTATAAATGGGAGAGAATAAATTATCTCACAAAATGAAAGCCACCTAATTTGACATCAGGCTTTTCATAAGTGCCATTGACTTCATATTGAATCATAATGTTTTTAGCTGGGGATATTTCCAAAAATTGTTCCAAAGTAATTTGTCCTAATTCATTAAAATCAGGGTGTGTAAAAGGCTGAGCAAGGACTTTTCCTCTTTGATTAACAAAAGCTAAAGCAAAAGAAACAGTTTTTTTAGGAATACTATAAATGTCGAGAAGCCCTTGAAAATTATTTCCAGATTCTCTATCAATAAAAAATATCTCATTAGGTCCGAGTTTTTCAGATTCGCTTATAATTCTATGTCCTATGACTTTGTTTTTTTTATTATAAAATACAAGTGCTAAAGACTCTCCTGAAGGGATATCTGTAAGACCACTAATCACTCTAATAATTCTATAAGCTTTTGATGATTCTTTTTCTATTTCTTCTACACTTTGAAGAAGGTATTCTTTTCGTGTTGGCTTAGATGGTGCATTAAAATCTACTGATATACCACTGGGGTATGTTTGTATACTGTAAGAGACGTTTGTTCCTAAAAGGATAATAATTGTCAATAGTAGATAATTCATAAGTTCTCCTAAATCATAGAGTTTTATCGTACAAAGTAAAATGCACCGACTCTTGTGAGTATATTTTGTTCTTTTCCTAACAATTCTATTTGAAGCATAGAAGGGTTGTTTGGAGAAAGGGCATAATAATTTAATAATTGGATTTTATTGTCTGTTCCAAAGTCTGGATGTGATGCCGTAGATATGATATTGTTATCTTTATCAAAAACACCTACAAAGAAATATTCTGCATTATCTGGAATATGATAAATATCAAGAAGTCCTTGAAAATTACGGCTTGTATTTCTGTCAATGAAAAAAATATATTTTGCAGATGGTTGAGTAGAATTAGTAATGATTTCTGCAGAAATAACTTCGTCTTTATCATTATAAAAAACAAGCTTTACTTTATTTTCGTCATTTTCTTCTATAGTATTAATAACACGGATAAATTTTGTAAATTGTTCCATTTTTATAGCTTTAGGAATAGGCTTGACTTTTACTTCTTCTTTTTTTCTACGCCAAGATCTTCTTTTTGGGGCTTCCTCTTCCTCTTCTTCAATAACAACTTTTTCGGGAGCTTCAAAACTTACAGTGATCCCACTGGGGTACATTCTAATTTTTGAAATATCTGCATGAATGAAAAGTGGAGTAAGTAATAAGCTCAACAAAATAAAAATGTTCATAATTCCTCTTTGTGTAGTTTTTTTAGGTTATTTTTATTAATTAAAATATACAATGGTCTTACCAGATCCACCATCTTTTACTGTCGCAAAATGATATTTTTTTATTTCTGGGATAGTTTTTAGATATTTATGAATAGCTTTTTGTAAAACCCCAGTACCTTTCCCATGCAGAATAATAAATTCAGGCATCCCAGAGACCATAGCACTGTAGAGGTATTTTTCTATTTCAGGAAGGGCTTCGTCTACGGTGAATCCATGTACATCTACTTGATGAGCAATATCATCAGTATATTGTTTTTTTGTTTGATAATTTTGTTTTGTATTATTTTTAGAACTAGACTCAAATATATCGGATTTTTTTACAGACATTTTAATAATTCCTGCTCTAATTACAATTAAATTTTCTAAAATTTCTTCAACAATGGCATCTTTATTGAGAGATGCTACAAAAACTCTTTCACCCACTATTAATAGAGTCTTTTTTGGACGAGAAAGATTTGTTACTTCTTCTTTTTTTTGATTAATTATTTTTTGGACTTCTTTTAATTTTTTAGAATTTTGCTGAGGGTTTTTTGCAATATCTTTTTGTATGGCACTCAATTCTCTGAGACAATAGCTTAGTTCTTTGTCAGCTTGAACAAGTCCCTGTTCTTTTAATTTGGTTGTTTGGCTTAATAATTGATCTTTTTGACTTTGTAAATTTCTTCTTTCTATGTCAAATTTATTTTCTTGCTCTACTAATTGTTGTTCTTTTTGTCTTAATTTTCTTTCAAAATCTTCAATGTTAGATATGATGACTTCTGTATTGTTTTTATTTTGATCTAATATTTCTATGGCTGATTGGACAATCTTAGGATTTAATCCTATTCTTGTAGCAATATTCAAGGCATAACTTTCGCCTATGGTATTAGGATAAAGAATAAATTGAGGACAAAGATTTTTGATATCAAATCCAGTAGCATAAGTTTTGATGTATTGATGTTCAAAACTTTTGATTTTGACTTGTTTATAGTGTGTGGTAATCGCAAAGAAAGTCCCTTTTTTGATTAGTTCATCGATGATGGCACACGCCAAAGCCTCTCCTTCTATAGGATCGGTAGCATGGGCTATCTCATCTATTAATACCAAAGTATTAGGATTACAATTTTTTAATATTTTTTTTATGCTATAAAGATGTCCGGAAAAAGTAGATAAATCATCATCTAAATTTTGAGAATCTCCAATTTCTATGAGTAGATCAGAGAACAAAGGTAAAGAAGCTACTTCTGCGGGGATAGGGAGTCCTTTAAGGAACATATCTGTACAAATAGCTAGCGTTTTTAAAGCAGCACTTTTACCACCGGCATTTGGTCCAGATATAATAATACCATTTTTTTCTTGTTCTAATTCTATAGAAATTGGAACGACTTGATTTCTACCTTTTTTAATCAACAAAAAAGGATTATAAACTTTAATCAGCGTGATTTCTTTATTGGTATTAATACTACCAAGAGTAGCGTTATATTTGGTGATAAAGTGATACTTAGCAAATAATATTTCTAATTCTGCGGATCTCTCCATAATGAGGATTATTTCAAAAATATTTTCTGAAATAATCTTACTCCATTGACGAAGAAGCCTATTGATTTCTCGGTGTTCTAGATCATCTACAGAGAGGAGTTCGTTATTTAGTGAAATGACTTCAGGGGGTTCTATATAGGTGATCAATCCTGTGGACGAAAACCCATGAACAATACCTTCGGTACGATTTTTTGCGACACTTTTGACAGGTAATACATATCTATCTTCTCTAAAAGCTATTCGTTTTTCAGCAAGATCTTCGTTTTGTTGGAGCTTAGATCCTAGTATTTTTTCTATTTGTTTTCGCAATACTTTTTTCATGCTACGTATGCGTTTGAGTTCTGGTGATGCGGAGTCTGATATATTGCCTTCACTATCAAAAGCTTTATTCCAATGGGATAAAAGCTGTTTAGAAAAATGGATCTCATGAATAAATAAATTAAGGATAGGGTATATTGTTGGCAGAATTTCTAATTGAGTTAATTCATGCCATTGTTTTAGACTTTGATAAGTAAAATAAATATCTTTTGTTTCTAGGATATAATCTTTTTCACTAAATCTAATACTTTCCCTAATATCGGGAGTGTCTAAAAAATTAAAAGACATATAATTTTGACAATAATCTAGGGTTTCTTGAGAGATGTTGAGATCGTATTGTAGAGCATCGCTAGTAGAAAAATAAACTCTATCTTTAAAAAGATTTTTCGCAATATCACTCGCTAGTAGAGAAAAAAAGTATTCTTGTATAAATAATAATTCTTGCACGGATTCTCCATAATGTCATATTATATCGTAATAAATTATAAGATAAAAAATATTAATTGTCAATTGTCATAATTAATAGTAATTTTTAATTATATAAAAAGGAGTATTATATGCTAGAAATTAATAATAAATTCGTAGTGGTGGGGAGTGTCTTGATATATACCATAATATTTGTTGCTTCTGTATTTGCCAATTATCTAACAGCTGGAGCCCCAAAAGACAATGCTGTTAGTGCTATTTCGGTGATGTCTGATAAATATTTTACAAATATTACCCCAGCCAAATATACTTTTAGTATTTGGGGACTTATCTATACTCTAGGAATGGGAGTATTGATTTATTTGTGGAGCTTAGCTCTAAAAAGTAATTTTGAAGAATTTAATAAAATTAGTGTGTTACTTTTATTAGCAACAGCTACTGCTATTCTAAATCCTTTATGGATTATGGCTTGGGTAAATGAAAAAATACTTCTTTCTTGGTTAGTGATGATTAGCTTATTAATATTATTGATTTTTTCTTCTATAGTGGCAAGACCATTAGTAGATTCTCAGTCACTCATATTCAAAATTTTTGTTGATGTTTATCTAGGCTGGATCACCGTTGCCTTTTGTATTAATTCTTGGGCTGTGTTGATTAGTTATGGCGTAAACCCTTTTGCTATGAGTAGTATGTATCTCTCACTAGCAGTGTTAACAACAGTAGGTATAATAGCTTTGAGAATGCTTTTTGGTCAACATAATTTAGCTTTTATTTTAGTGGTGTTGTGGGCTTTTGTAGGATTATTCATGCAAAGAGATACTAGAGTTTTAGAATACAAAGCAATAGGGTACTATTCCCTAACATGGGCTATTATTTTTGGGATATCTGTCGTTTATTATCTAGTGATTATTTTAAAAAAGATACCGACGAAATAAATTTCGTCGGTATTTGAAAGAGGTTCCGGAGGGGAGATTGGTTGAATATTATTCATACTCGCCATCCGAAACAGGGAATTTTTATAATAAATTATTTTAATAAATAAGATACTGTCATACTATCTATAATAATATCGTCGTTCTAGGGAAAAACTTTATAATAATAAAAAATAAATATTTTATTATGGACTATAGCTTTTAATTGTTATTACTACCATAAAGTCTTTTATGTGCTTCTAGCAGAGGAACTAAGTTTTGTGTGAATTGCTCACTAATACTTTCTTTAGTCTCTTTATTTACAATATCAAACACTTGACCTAAAGTAATTAATTTTTTTTCGGTTTCAAAGATACTTGTTAAAGAACTAGAAACGTAATTACTATTATTTTCGATTTTAGTAATAGTACTATGTAAATTATCAAAAATTTGATTCAAATTTTCAAAAGAACTTTCTTGATGTATCATAGAAGAACGAAATTCTTCAAAAAATACAGATAAGTCTTGCATTTTTTGTTGGAAATTATTAGTAAGTTCTCCTTGATAATGAGCCAATCTAGTGGCATCTTCCGTCATAGATCCAAGATTTTTGAATTTATCTATCATCACCAGAATAACTTCATGGGTATTGGATACTAATTGGCTATTTTCTTTAGTAACAGCAGATATAGTAGTAGTTTGTGATACAGAATCTCTAATAACTTCTTGGATATCAATTAGTTTTTGAGATATTTGATTAATAGCTAAACTAGAGTCTGTAGCTAAGGTTCGGACTTCATTCGCAACAATAGCAAAACCTTTTCCTGAATCTCCAGCATGTGCAGCTTCAATAGCAGCGTTGATAGAGAGAATATTAGTTTGCTCCGCAATATCTTGAATAATAATCAAAATTTCATCAATATGTTCTGCTTCTTGACCAGCAAGCTGTATTTTATCAGCAATAAGAGTCATAGAATCAGATACTTTTATACTTTTTTGTAATGAATCTTTAATTTGATTCATAACAATACTAGAAGTAGATAAACTTTGAAAAGTATGTTGTTTAATGCTTTGAAATAAAGTTATAATTCTATCTATCCCTTCAGAGATCGCATGAATAATTTTTAAGTTATCGGATGTTTCTTCATAACGTTCTTTTACAGAAGTAACAAGAGTTTGCATTCCTGTGGAAATTTGTGTGACAGCTTTTTGAATAGGGATAATTTCTTTTTTATCTTTTACGGTATTAGTAATAATCCCGTCTAAATTAGATCTAATTTGTTTAACAGTACTGTCAAGCTCTAGTATAAATTCCTGAAGGGTTATAATTTGACCTTGAAATTTTTGTAAAAATTTATTTACCCAACTGGTAATAACTCCTATAAAACTTCTATTATTGATATTGAAACGAACTGTGAGATCAACTACCCCTTGTGAAAAGGAAGAAAATTGATTTTTGAGAGGTTCGATGACAGTAGCTTCTTTATACATTAGGAATATAAAAAAAGCTAAAAGCATAGTAGTCAGAGCAACAATAAAAATAAAGACAGCTGGAAGATGTCCAGATAGAGTTTCTAAAGGATTTCTATAAATATAATTTTTTACATAATAACTAATACGTATATAAGTAGATAGGTATAATGTAAAAGAAATAACAGCAGGAAAATAAAAATAAGAATTTTCTATAGGATCAATTTCTTGAGAATTCATATAGTGTGTTTGCACAATTCTTTGTATAGGAAGAATAAATAATTTCCCAATTTGTACAAAGAGGTAAGAAAAAACAAACCAGATAGCACAGATATATAAAAAATCAGTAATAATATATAAAAGAGGCTCAGCTAAATAAACAGCAGATTCTTTTAGATTAACAAAATTCATACATAATAAGACTAGAGAAGGCCAATAAGAGACAAAAAATCCTTTAAATAAACACTTGTTAATGTCTTTAGTATAGGTACCTGTTGTTAAAAATTTAAAAACAGGGTTTATATGTATTAGATAGATAACTAATTGTAAAATATGAACGAAGAACAACATTATAAAACTAAAACCAGGTACTTTATAATTAGTAAAAGGTACATCTGTTGATAAAGTGGCTATGAGATAGTGGATACGCTCTGTTCCAAATTGATAAAAATCAATAGAAGCTAAATAATTCCAACTATAAAGAGCAATAATATGTAAAGGTAAAAAAATCAATAATTGTAGGATAGCTAATTTTATAATCACAGTAATTATATATTGCTTGTGCATTTTAATTTGTGGGAGAGAGAAAGAAACTTGATGTATTTTATTCATAATATTACTCGTTTATTTTATTTATAGAAGTATCTTCTACGACAAATTCTTGGAGGAGACGTTCTAAATTCTTTTCGATAACACTTAATTTTTCGACACCTGTTTCAATGTGATACAAAGAAGATCTACCTTCTTTGAAATTTTTAATCATGGATCTAAAATTCAAAGACATAAGGATAGCACTAGAACTTTCTGTTTTGAGCTCTTTGACTAGATGTTGTAGAAAAGCTTGCATCTCTGTTACAGTAGTCTGATATTGTAAAATTAATTCATTTTGTTTGATAGTGATAGGTTCTGCCTGTCCTGTAATTTCAGATAAATCAGAAGCTGCCGCAGAAACTTGAGAAATAGAAGTCTTTAACTGTTCACTTGTTCTAATACTGGAACTAGATAAATTTATACTTTCCTTAGAGATATAATAAGCATCATTAATATAATCCTTAATGGAAGAAAGTCTTAAAGCAACTTTACCCACAGAGTCTTGGGACATTTGAGCTAATTTTCTAATTTCTTCCGCAACTAAAAAGAATCCTTTTCTTGAAGAGGTATCACCATGAGCAGCTTCAATAGCGGCACTCATAGAGAGAAGATTGGTTTGTTCTAAAAGATTTTTAATGATATTTAATAAATCATCAATAACAGATGTCTCTAAACCTGCAGTTTTAATTTGTTGATGAATATTAATAATTTGAGTATTCATTAACTCAGTTTTTTCTAAAGAGTTTTGTACAGCAGCAAGTGCTTCATCATTGGATATTTGACTGAGTCTATGTTCTTCGGTAATAAGATTAAATGTTTCTCTAATATTATTTGATCCTTCTGTAAGGTTATTCAAATTTTCTTGTTCATCATCTAAAATTTGAGATTGTTTATCAACTTCAGTAAGAAGATAGCGAACGGTAGCTCCTGTATTATTAGTAGCGATGTTCATTTGAGTTACATTAATTTCTTGTTGAGTTAGTGCTGCTATTAATTCAGAAGTGTTGTGTACTAAGGTATTATTTTCTTTATGGATAATACCTATAGAATGATTAATCTGAATAATATCATTTTTAAGATGATCTGTAAATTTATTATATTCAGACACAAATGATCCTAAAGCATTTTGCTCATAATAAGTACTTTGAAGACTTAAATTACCATCATTGACTAAGCTTTTAACATTTTGGTAAATAAATTGTTTAATACTAGCATTAATATTTTGTTGACAAAAGAGTAGAGTGTTTGCAAATATAACACAAACAAAAAATACAAAAATTCCCCATGTAAGAACAAAGTTGATATAAGAGTTAAGCACATTGTTTGCTATTCCTCTATCTAAAAGATTGAAAATTTCAAGAATCACTAGGATAAAACAGAGAAGCTGTAGAAAAAGAATGAAAACATCTTTAACAACACTAAAAATCAATCTTTGTTTTGGAGGGAAGGTATAAAGCCCTAGAGTATTTCTTAAGGGTTTATTAACACGGAAAAGATAAAAAACAGTTAGCATCCCAGAAAACATTTGCCAAATAATTTTAAAGGAAAAGAAATGTACTATACTAAAAAAAGGAAGGGAAGAAATATATTTGAAATCTAAAATCAAATTAACAGTATTACAAAGATTTGGAATTATTAAAAAACAAAGTATTAATGGTGTTGGATTGATAGTCTCTTTTCTCATTTTCTCAAGACCTTCACCTGTCATAAGATATTTATGGTGAGGTATGTGCATAATAAAACCCGCTATATGAGTTAATACAATAAGAAGTAAATAAGTGTAGTTCATATAATGAGTTTGAAAATATGTCAAAATAGTTTGCCATATAGACATATTTGCAGTACCTGTATTAATAATATAAGGTAGCATAAAAAATTCTTGTAACATTGCTAGGGGAGTGGTGATAAAAAATAAAAATAGATGCATTTTGAAAAGCATACTATTACTTATATTTTTACGCTCTTTTATAGATAAAGAATTGATTCCAGTATTTTCCGTAGTATTCATATAAAATATCTAACCTCTTAAAAAATAAGTTATTTTTCTTTTAAGTATCGATTATTATTAAAAAAACTCAATACTTTTATGAAAAATAACTTATATATAAATAACATTTTAAATAGTTTTATCCTTTAAAGCTTGAAATTGTTAGGAATAACAGCTTTAGCAGGAATAATGATAATATTATCTCTTATGACATAATTGTCAGTATAAACTTCGTTCAGACCCTCTTTGTTTAGAAGGGTAACATTATTTCCTATACGGGAATTTTTGTCAATGATAGCATTATTAATAACACAATCTTTTCCAATACCAATATTAGGGATTTTATTTTCTGTGTTTTTTGCTTTTTCTTCTTCTGTTTCCATCCAATCAGCACCCATGATAACAGTGTTTTCTATTTTTGTACCAGATTTGATGATAGCTCTTTGACCAATTACACAATTTTTGATAGAACATTTATCCAAACGAGAACCATCGCCAATGATTGATTCTGTAATAACACACTCTTTAAGAGATGTTGGAGGAAGTAAACTTGGACGAGTAAGATTTGGCCAATCAGAACTATAAAGATCAAAACCATTAGTTTCAAAAGTAAGGTCTAAATTAGCTTTATGAAAATTGTCCAAAGTTCCAATATCTTCCCAATATCCTGAATGAACAGCAAATTGCACTTGATAATTTTGGATGATATAAGGAATAATTTCTTTACCAAAATCCATCATTTCAGGTTTTTCTATTAATATTTGATCTAATAAAGCTAATTTAATAAGGTATATACTCATAGATGCAAAAACATAATCTTTTGGGATATTATATTGTTTTTGTAATTTTTCTGAGACATACCATTCAGGATCAAGTTTAGTATCACCTGGTTTTTCCCAAAAATCAACGATTTGATTTTGGTCGTTAACTTTAACAATACCAAAAGCATCAGCAGCAGATCTAGCAACAGCAACAACACCTAAGGTAAGATCAGCATTACAGTCAGAATGAATACTACGTAGAGTATTAAAATCCATTCTATATAGTTGATCTCCAGCTAAAATAAGAGCATCAGAAGCATTTCTAACACTTTTTAAATGTTTCATGCCTTTTCTTACTGCATCAGCAGTACCTTGAGAAAAGCCACCATTTGTGAGGCCTTTTGAAGCTTCACTAGCAATAATATCTACAAAAGAATCATGAAATAAATCGAATTTGTATGTTTGGGTGATATGTTGATTTAACGATGCTGAGTGGAATTGAGTAAGAACAAATATTTTGCCTACTCCTGAGTTAATACAGTTAGTAATAGGAAAGTCGATAATTCTGTATCGTCCTCCAAAGGGTACTGCAGGTTTGGATCTGTGACTAGTTAGAGGCTCGAGGCGTGTTCCTTGACCACCAGCTAGAATAATTCCTAAAATTTCATTCATTTGAATCATGATATGCTCCTTATATAATATAAAGTATTTGTTGTTAATAGTTTTCTTTTAAATTATTGTTAATAGTCGTTAAACTAGTTAGCAATTACCCTTGCTCGATTGCATAGGGGTAAAGGCATTATTATCTTTTAGTTTTCTGTTATAGTATTTAGCAAGACCACCCATAGATGTTTCTCTGTAGGAATCTTTCATATCTTTACCTGTCTCTATCATTGTTTGGAGGACTTCATCATAAGTAATAAGATGTTCTGCTCCTGTGAAATAGACATAGTATGCCGATTGTAAAGCACGAACAGCTGCGGTAGCATTACGCTCAATACAAGGTACTAAAACATAACCACCCAAAGGATCACAAGTCATTCCAAGATGATGTTCCATTGCGACTTCGGCAGCATTTTCCATATGGTAAATATCATAACCTAATAAATAAGCCGTAGCTCCTGCTGCCATAGAGCAAGAAACTCCAATTTCAGCTTGACAACCAGCTTCCGCTCCAGAAATAGAAGCATTATGTTTAGCTACTAATCCCAAAATACCAGCAACGGCTAAGGCTTCACAGATTTCTCTATCGGTTTTATTATAAGTTTCTTGTAAGTAACGTAAGACTGCTGGTAAGACACCACAAGATCCACAGGTAGGAGCTGTTACGACAACTCCCATAGAGGCATTTTGTTCAGATACCGCTAAAGCATAAGCAGCAAGCAATCCATTTTCTCTCATAGCAGCATTTAATTCTTGAGACGCTTTTTTATATACTTCGGGTGCTTTATAAGCATACTTAAGAGGGGTGTTAGGAATTATTTTTGCAGTGACTTCTAATCCATTCGTGATAGACTGCATCATAGTAGAACGCATTTCTTCAAGATATTCCCAAATATCTTCTGAATCAAATTTTTCAACATATTCAGGGATAGTCAAATTATGTTGAGCACAGTAGTCCATTACTTCAGATAAATGATGATGAGGAAAACAATGGTCTCCCGCATTAATATCTTTTCCAGCATCAACTAATGTTCCACCACCAATAGAAAATACAGTCCACGTATCAATGATTTGAGCATTATTATCTAAAGCTTCTAAGACTAGACCATTAGGATGTTGCTCAGGCCAGATATCATCTCTCCAAACTATTTCGAGAGGGTGATCTTTAAAAGCCATTTCTAAAGCTTTGTCTGTAAAATGTCCTATGCCTGTTGCCGCTAAACTTCCTTGTAAGATGACTCTAAAACTAGCTGCGTTAGGATTTTTTTCTCTAAAAATATTTCCAGCACGAAAAGGTCCTATGGTATGAGAACTAGAAGGGCCTAATCCACTACGATATAATTCTTTTAAAGAATACATATTAATTCTCCGAGTTTTGTAATTATTGAGATAAAATAATATCTATACATTCTGCCACTGTTTTTACAGTGTTAGAAGCATAAGTAGCTAAGGAAGATTCTCCATTTGCCATCAAAAAAGCATTTGATTTTCCTACTGTTTCAAACATGGGTAAATCATTAAAAGAATCTCCTACAGCATAAATATCAACATCATTGGATAAATAAGATTGAAAATTTATAAGACCTTGTCCCTTGGATGAATCAACAGGAGCAATATCAACAAAATATTGATTTCTAAAAGCAGTAACATGAGTACCCCATTTTTCTAAAACAGTGTTTTTTATTTGTTCTGCTGTTTCGATATTACAAGACATAGGAGTAGCTCCTATAGTAACAAAATTAGCTTTTATTTTTAGAGCTTCTTCAATACTAACATGGATAGAATAATTTTCTTGAATAATAGTAGATATTTGTGACAACAATCTATCTTTCATTTCATAAGTTGTTTTTCCATCATCCCAGTACAAAGTATAATCTTGTAAATTATAAAAATATTCAAGAATTTCTAATCCTATTTTATTAGGAATACTAGTATTTCCAATTTCGGTAATATCTAGTAGAGAACTAGGATTTGTTTTGTAAAGCATAGAACCATTACAGAGAATAAGTCCATCCGTTTGTAGTGCAAATTCTTTTATCAAAGGGGTAGTCCATACTAAGGTACGACCAGTACACAATGTAAATAGATGCCCAGCTTTTCTGAATTTTTTGATAGCATCAAGATCTTCTTTGCTAATATGTTGTTTATGACTTTGTATTAATGTTCCATCAACATCACAGGCTAGTAATTTTTGTTTCATAATATTTCCCGATTTTTTTATAGAATATATATATTGTATAACGTACTTTAAGCAAATAGTCAAGTCTCTACAATAAAAATATTAAAAATATTATTTAATACTTGTTTTAAATTGAAATTAATATATAATATAATAAGTAAATTTAATTTTATATAGATTTTTATTAGAGGACACAGGAGAGTTGTATGAATTTTTTAGGAATAGATTTGGGTGGAACGAGTGTAAAATATTCACTGATTGATAATAATGGTAATATGTCCGTTGAGGGAACTTTCCCAACAGCTTCAACAGATGCTGCTGAGTTATTACAAAAAATAATAAAAATAGCAGAAGAATATAAAAAAAATTATGATATTCAAGGAATAGGAATGGCATGTCCTGGGGTGATTCATCCTTATGAAGGTCGTGCTTTGTGGGCGAATCTCAATATGCCAAAGGGCTGGAGTGAGGTTATCATAAAAGACACTTTAGAAAATGTTTTAAAGGTGCCTGTAGTCGTAGATAACGATGTTAATTGTGTTGCCTTGGGCGAAAAATGGCTAGGTGCAGGACAAGATTATGCTGACTTTATTTGTATTGCTATGGGTACAGGAATAGGTGCAGGGATAGTCATTAATAACAATCTCTATTATGGAGCAAGCTTTCAGGCGGGAGAGGTCGGATACATTAGAGCTAATAAAGGTTCTACGATGTTTTGGGAAAAACAAGCATCAACTCTTGCTTTAGTCGGACGAATACAAGATACTATGAGAGTAGCGAACACTTATAAAGAAGAAGAAATACAAAAAATAGATGGAAAATGGATTTTTGACCAATATAAAGTAGATCAACAAATTGCTTTTGTTGTAGATGATTGGGCTGATATTCTTGCTGGTGGAATAGCAGATGTCGTGAGTATTCTCAATCCTCAGGCAGTTATTTTAGGTGGGGGCGTATCTGCTCAAGACAAAGTTTTATTAAATTTAATCATCCCTAGAGTTAATTCATATCTACCTAAAGGATTTAAGTCAAATGTTTTAATTGCAAAAACAGGCAACAAAGCTGGGCAATTAGGAGCTATTAAACGTCTTTTGGATGAATGTATTAACAAATAATATTATTTGAATAAAAATATTAGAGCATTATCGAGTAGTTTTTGGGCGACTTGTTGAGGGATATCTTTATATTTTTCTAATTTTAATCCGCCAACGATATCATTACTAGTGACATATACTTTATCACCATTGACTTGAAAAGCGGTGTAGTAAACATCAAAAAGACGATATTCTTTGTAGATGGCAATATCTCCACACATTTTTATAAATTCATGGTTGAAAGTGCCGCCCTGTCTTAGCAAGGCATTGTTGCCATTTTGAGAAAAAGTATATAAAGCTTGTCTGCCTTTTATGGATTTTCCAATAATAGTTTTACCTTGGACTTGGTTTTTGAATTCTTGTTCTGCAGATAGTCCAAAGATATTAATATTTAATAATATTAATATACTTAATAATAGTTTATTCATGATAACTCCTATAAAAATTTAAGGTACAATAATTTTATTAAAATTAGGTCCAGATACAGAATGCTGGACATTAACGAGATATCTGGTAACGTCTTGAGGTGTGGTATAAACTTGAAAAACTGCAGAAGTTCCTTCAGCATTGATAAACCATACAAGCATGTATTGATATAATACTCCACCGGGAGAGTTGCTTTTTAGTCTGAATACGGCTTGATTTTGAGGGTTAGGATTGACAGTGCCGTTAATTTCAAAAGGTTCCCAGTCATAATATAAAGTAACACCACGAAGAGAATTAACGACTTGTGTGTCATTCATAAAAAACCAACGTCTGTATGTACCATCAAAGTCTGTATTAATTTCTTGCCAAGTATCGCCAATGAGGGTTGCTTGGGTAATACCGCCTGTATAATCAGAAGTTATTCCCAACTGACAATAGGCAAAACTAAGTAAAAAAATACATAATATAGTGATTTTAATTTTCATGATTAAAAGACCTCAATGATATTAGTTTTATCTAAAATATCATATTGACAAAAATCAGTGGATTCACAAGCACCAAGCATCAAGGCACAACATACTATTAATATAATTTTAAACATATTAAGCTCCTCTCATTCTATATAAAATATATATAGATAATTAAGAATAGTCAAAACAATCAAAAAAAGCCCTCAAAAGAGAGCTTTTTTTTTAATTTTAAAATATTTGAAATTTTTATTGACGTCGTCGTCTTTGACCTTGTCTATTTCTATTATTTCTTTGTGGTTTTTTTGCTTGAGGAACCCCTAATATAGGACTAGGAATTGTTCTCATATTTTTAGGAGGATCGCCTAATCGACGAAGCACTCCATCTTCTAAGAGAACACGATTAAATAAGTGTCCACTTTTATTTGTAAATTGCACTTCAAAAAGCGTATTTAACAATGGCCATACAGGCTGTTCATTAGGAAATACATTATCACCATTATCGAGATAGGTATCATCTTTAAGGGGAACAAGGGTCTTCATATAAAATAGGTTTCTATTGGTATTCACCAAAATTCTTTGATTGGGTTTTAGATTTCCAACATATAATAAAGTTTCTTCTTCTACAGAAGGATGTACAAGCGTTTCATTGTTTTTGGAAGGGATAAAAGTATATTGAATATTTGAAACTTCAGTCATTGTAGCATAGAAAAATTTACGCGTTGCTTTATTCCAGTAAACGGCAGAATAATTAATTTTTCCAGCTTCAGGAGAGGAAAGAAAATTACCCCAAGTACTGTAATTACTACATAGTAATATAAAAGGATTTTTTTGTGGTCTTTTGGCAACTTGTGCTCTTATTACAGGTTTTTGAGGTCTTCTATTACGACCGCCTCGTCTTCTTCTTTGTTGAGCATCAAGATCAGTTACATTAGCAAAAATCAGTAAAAATAGTAAAAAATATTTCATATAATACACCTTTTAGAGTTATACGTTTGTTCATTATAAACGGATTCTATTATAAAGTCAATAGTAATAATATATAAGCATATATATTATTGATTACTAGCACTTGCAAATAATAAATATACCGTATGAGCAACCATTCTGTCATAAGGTCGAGTACGACCTGGGGTGGGACGTATCCCACGTTCAAATATTTCTTTAGCGCGGATTCTGGTAAATCCGTGTTTTGGTAATTCTCTAACAACGTCTGCTAATTGTTCTACACAAGGAATGATAATAGCGATATTACCTCCAGGAGTAAGAACTTCTTTGGTAGCTGACAACAAAGCTCCAGGTTCTGGAACATCAAGATAAACAGTGTCCATTTTTTGTTCTAATCCGAATCCAGTTTCATGGACATCATCTTTTAAAATAAATTCTGTATTTTGAAAACGTGCTAATTTTTGGAAGTTTTTAATAGCAATTTTTTGATGTTCAGGTCTACGTTCAAAACTATATATTCTGCCATTTTCTCCTACAATACTAGAGATGGCAATAGCAAATGCTGCCGAACCAGTACCGATTTCTAAGACATTAGCACCAGAAAAAATATCTGTTTCCATGATGACAGCACCTATATCCTTGGGGTAGGAAATAGTCGTTGCACGTTTTACTTTCATGAGTCTATCTGATATTGTCGGATGTAGTATAGTGAATTCTTCACTTTCTGTGTGATTTTTTATAATATCGCCCCAATAGTGCACTTCTCCAAATTTGATCTCACCTTTATTTGTTGAGAGATTTCCATTAGGAGTGAAAGGAATCATAAAAGATATCTTTTCGTGGGATAAGTAGATGAGCTCACCTACTTGTATGGGGTTTTTGTCGAGAGACATATTTATTCCTCTATATAATCTATGCTGTTGATCGTAGCATGGATAATTTTATTTTTTGTTTTTATGGTAATAGTATTATCTATTTGAATAGAGGATTCGGGGCTTGTAATCGCAGCGAATCCTTTTTTTAAAATTACCTGAACATTATTTTCTTGTAATTTTAAGGATAATAAAGCTAACTCTCCTTGTTCTGTATCAATATGTTTTTGATAAGAAGTAATGAGTTGATTTTTTAGAGAGTCTATTTCTATAGATTTTTCTTTAATGAGATAATTCAATCCTGAGGAAAATCCTTGTTTGATTTGAGATAATTCTTGTAATAATTCATCTTTATCAGGAAGGAGTATCATCGCAGCTCCAGTAGGGGTAGGAGCTGAAAAATCAGCAACATAGTCGATGAGCGTTGTATCTACTTCATGCCCTACCGCAGCAATAATGGGAGTCTCAGCTTGTGCGACAAGTCTGATGAGCTTTTCATCGTTGAAGGCGTTAAGATCTTCACTGCTTCCACCACCACGACCAATAATAATAGCATCTAGATTGCTCTTTAGGGCAAGTGATAAAGAATCATAGAGCGATTTGGGAGCATCAACACCTTGAACAACAGAAGGAAAAATAGATATCTGAACAAAAGGGTATCTGTCTTGAGCAACACGTAAAATATCTTGTAAGACAGCTCCATCAGCAGAAGTAACAACACCTATATGTTCTGGGTATTTAGGAAGAGATTTCTTTTTTGATTCCTCAAATAGTCCTTCTTCATAAAGTTTTTGACGCAGTTTTTCTAAGTTAGAATGAAAGACACCTTCACCAAGTTTCATCATTTCGTCTGTAAAAAAACTAACTTGACCGTATTTGGTATAATAGCTAGGTTGGGCAAAAATAATAACTTCATCACCATCTTTGAGGTGGGAGAGTAGCTTAGCTGCATTACTAGAATTATGGGTGAGACAATCAATCTTAGCCTTATCATCTTTTAAAGAAAATCGAATGTAAGCAGAATGTTGGCGTAGTTGAAGATTGGAGATTTCTCCTCTAATTAAGACAGGACCAAGTTGATCTTTAATTAAGCCTGAAATAAAAAAAGCAACGGCACTCACAGAGAGTGCCGATTTTTCTAAACCTTTCATAAAATAAGGAATCCTAATGTGATTTTGAAGTTCAATAAATTAGCTTATTTTACAGTATAACGATTTTTGAAACGCTCAACCATTCCACCACGTTCTGTATTACGATTGCTTCCTGTGTAAAAAGGATGACATTTTGAGCATACCTCAACAAGCATTTTATCATTAACAGTTTTTAATTGAAAAGTTTCGCCACAACTGCATACTACAGTAGTGTCTTTGAGTTCGGGGTGTATCCCTTTTTTCATAGCTTAAGCTCCTAAGTCTTATTTAATTATTTAATATTATATAACATTTTATTTGATTTTGTCAAGTATATAACATGTTTTTTTCACAAAGATAATATATTTATATAGATATAATATTTTGATTTACAAAATATTATATTTAATATATAATATTAGATATCAAATATTATATAATGGTCTTTATATAATAAAACCTTTGGAGTAGTAATGAGTCCTTTAATTTCAATAATTATCCCTGTGTATAATACAGAAAAGCATTTGAAAAAATGTTTAGATTCTGCTATCAATCAAAGCTTTACAAATATTGAAATTATTATCGTTAATGACTGTTCTCCAGATAATAGTGAAGAAATAATAAAATATTATATTCAAAAAGATAATAGGATTGTTTATTTAAAACATGAGACCAATAAAGGTCTGTTACAAGCTAGGTACGATGGGATGAGCATAGCTAGAGGAGAATATGTTTTAGCTTTAGATAGTGATGATTGGCTTGATTTAAATGCTTGTAAAGAAATTGCTAAAACTATTAAACAACACTCTCCAGAGATAATACAAATATCGTTAAAAATTCTTACTAAAAATGCTACAAAAAATGCTAATTTATTATTTAACAAACTAAAAGGACAAGAATGTTTTGAAGAGTTATTTGTTAAAAACACTTATGTTTCTTGGAGTATTGGTAGCAAAGTAATTAAAAAATCACTTTTAAAAAGAGCTTATCGATTAATTCCAAAAGATGTATATCTTATAAATTCTGAAGATTTTTTGCAGTATTATATTGCAACATTTTTTGCAGCTAGTTTTATAGGATGTCCTAAAGCTATCTATAACTATAATTGTATGGAAGTAAGTGGCTCAGGTAGTGTAATTAAAAATAGAGATTCCTATTTAAAATGGATAAACTCATTAGAAAAATTATTTGAAATTTTATATTTCTTTAAAGAAAAATATAAGATTAATCAACTGTATCCTGAAGTGAAAAATGAAGAGCATCATGATTATTGGATTGTGTCTTTGTTTTTTCAAAAAACACCTTTAAAAGATCAACAAGAATTTTTTCCTTTATTCTGTCAAAAAATAGGACTAGAAAAAGTTTTTAACATATTGATACAATACCATCCTTTGGAGTTAGTTACTCATCTGATCCCTGCATATAAAAAACAAGTTTTTAAACCTGTAAAAACAATAGCGTTTATCTGCGATAAAATGTATGGGGGAGGAGTAGAAAGAGTTGCAGCTTTATTAGCCGAATCATTAGATACTTTGGGGTACAAGCTTGTTATAATAACAGAAAACAAACAAAATAGTCAAGATTTCAAAGTGCCTAGTACAGTTTGTAGAGAAGTTTTAGGAAGGTGTAGATATAATTCCCTAGACAGAATTTTGAAAAAACACCAAATAGATACTGTTATTTTTCAAGATTATTGGAGAAAAGAAACATATTATGATATGTTTTATCTAAGACTTAAAGGGAATATAACAATTATAAATGCTCTGCATAATTCTCCTTTATGGTTTTATCATATAGGGCAATCAAATTTGGATATAGTATATAAAAAATACTATGAGTTAGCGGATCTTATGACAGTTTTATCACATCATGATCAAATTTGTATAAATCATAGTCAAAAAGTTCCCGTAATATATATGCCTAATATCTTAACATTTGACCCTTTATCAATAAAACTAAATTCTCTAAATGACTTTAATATTGTATTCGTAGGGCGTTTGAGAGAAGAGAAAAATCCACTTTTTTTATTAGATGTTTTCAAAAAAGTTATTGCAGAAATTCCACTAGTAAAATTATATTTAGTTGGGGATGGGGTTCTTAAAGAACAAATTGTCACTACTATCAATCAACTAGGATTGCAAGAGTCTGTTTTTGTTACTGGATATACCACTGAGGTGCAACAATACTATCAAAAAGCTAGCATTCATGTACTACCATCTTCATTTGAAGGACAGCCCATGACTTGGCTAGAAGCTAAAGCTTATGGTATTCCTAGTGTTGTTTCTAGAATGGATTCTGTAGAGTTTACACAACATAAAGGAGCTATTATTGTTGAGCAGAATGATATCTATGGATTTGCTCAGGCGATTATAAAATTACTAAAAGATGAGCAATATAGAAAAGAAATGGGAAGAGAGGCTAGAGAAAGTTTAGAAAATTTCTCTAGTGAAAAAACAATAGATAGATGGAAACAATTATTAGACGAAATCTCAAATAATAAGATATATGAATCAGACTTGATTGAGATAGATCCAAAGCTGGATAAAGAAAAAGTATTAAATTTGCATGAAAATCTAAAACTAGAAATTCTTGCAAAAGATATGTCTATTTATTCCATAAATGAAACTTCAACATCAAAAAAACAAAAAATAAGAAAAGCTATTAAAAATGTAATAATATTTTTATTTAAAAAAATCTTACCTAAGAATTCAACGAGATATAACAAAATAAAACAAATCGTCAAAAAAACAATAAAACAATATAAAAATTCAACACGAGAATAAAAGGTTAAAAAAATAATGAAAATTTCAATAATCATCCCTGTATATAATACAGAAAAATATTTACCAAAATGTTTAGATTCTGTAATCAATCAAACTTATACAAATATAGAAATAATTATCGTTAATGATTGTTCATTAGGCGATTGTGAACAAATAGTAAGTTTTTATCAGCAAAAAGACGATAGAATAGTGTATCTAAAATATGATAAAAATAAAGGACCTTATGTTGCTCGGGTGATAGGGAGTAAACAAGCTACAGGGACTTACCTTCTTTATTTAGATAGTGATGATTACTTGGCATTAGATATTTGTGAATTGGGGGCGAAGGCACTTCAAAACAATGAAGATGCTCTATTTTTTAATTATACTAAAGTAGAAGCTCAAAAAAATATTCCTGTGCATTTATATTCTCAAGTAGTATCTGATAACAATTTATTTGATTCACTGACATCATTAAAAAGAGATCATTGGAATTTATGTTTTGCTTTTTATAAAAAAGAACTTATGCTTAAGGTTTATGAAGAATTACAAATTACTAGACATATTACCATGTCAGAAGATCTATTAGCTTTCCTTCCTTTTGCTTATTATTGTAAGACAGCTATCGGTATTCCAGTAATGGGTTATTATTATAATTGTCTCAACGAAACTAGTACTACAAAAACTGTAAAAACAATGGAATCATTGCAAAAAGATTTAGAAACTTATCAATTTGTACTAAACACTCATAAAAAATTTTGTGAAAAGCATAAGATATGTGATAAATGTTTATATAAAATTCAACAAAAATTATGTCTATTTCATTTAGAACAAATGACTATTTTGCAAGAAGATAAATCGGCGATGAATCGATTATTACCAAA
>CAMRBT010000001.1 GCA_947040475.1 uncultured Brevinema sp. | reverse complement strand
TCCAAATAAAAACAGATGTATTAGGAAATCTAACACGTTCTGTATCTGGGGGTTCGGGTTCAGGAGCAGTAACAGGATTGAGTATTCTCCACGGTTCAGAATTAGAAGTTGGTCAATATTTACCTGGTATTCAAGGCGTACAAATAAAATACAATCTACGATTAGAATCCCCCGATAACTCTAGTTTAGACTCAGGCAGTTTAAATCAAATTCATACAGTTGGTGCAGAATGGACATGGGTACTACCTTATAATTGGCAAGGTGGTATAGGGGGAAATGCACAAATAGAAGTAGTGCCGAGCGCTCAGTCAGCTCCTGAATTAGAAGGTAAGGGCGAAATTTCTCTTAAAAAAAGATTTTAAGGGTCCTTATTTTCGTAAGATACTTGATATTTTCCCATAAAAATAGTATACTAATTAAATAAACTATTTTCTATTTTTACTGCTCTAATGATGTAATGCTATGTTTTTTAGCTTTTAATCATGAATATAATTGGGAGATCTCTATTGAAATTTTTTACAAAAGTTTTTTTAATCTTAAGTTGTTTATTTGCAACTAATTTAAATGCTCAAGATATGTCAAAAGTAGTAGCAGAAGTCAGATTTCAGGGACTTAAAGCAACAAGTGAAAACGATGTTCTCAATGTTGTTCAATTAAGACCTGGAGATACGTTCACTACAGAGAAATTAAATTTTGCTCTAAAAGATCTGTACGCTATGCAACGATTTCAAACAGCAACAGTAGATATTAGCAACACAAGAGAAGGGGTGGTAATCACCTTTATTGTAAAAGAAGAATCCTTAATAGATAGAATCGTCTTTGAGGGTGTTTCTCGTTTTAAAGCGGGCAAGCTCAAAGATGAAATCGATCTTAAAGAAGGGATGGCTTTTAGAGAGGCTGCTGTTCGAGCTGCTGTTTATGACTTAAAACAATATTTTGAAGAAGAAGGTAATTTGGAATCAGAAGTTGCTTATCGTTTAGCACCTATCAAACAATTACCGGGACAATATGATCTGATTTTTGAAGTTGCTGAAGGTCCAAAAATTGTTGTTAGAGATATTATTTTTACAGGAAATGATTCTTTCAAAGCAAGCAAACTTCAAGGCATCATGAAAACCAAAAAGAAACTAGGGATTTTTCGTAGTGGGGTTCTTAAAGAAGAAGAATTTGCTATAGATAAAGAAATAATTCAAGCTTTTTATCAAGAAAATGGATATATGGATATGACTATCCCTAATTATACTTGGGATATCGAAGATATTGTTTCCACAAATAAAAAAGGTGAAATAACTAAAACAGTACGTGGTATTGTATTAAGAATAGATATCATAGAAGGTCTTCCTTATACTGTTGGTGATTTTTCTTTTGAAAATAATACTATTTTCTCAGATAAAGAATTATTTCAATTTCTAACACTCAAAAAAGGTGATGTTTATAACAAAACTAAAATTGAACAAGATAGAGCTGCGATTTATAAAAGTTATGCGGATAGAGGATATTTATTTGCAAATATCTCTGCCGTACAAGAAAAAAGAGCAGATAATATTATTGATACAGCTTTTGTTGTTTTTGAAGGTTCTCGTGCTCATATAGAAAATATAAATGTTCGTGGAAACACCAAAACACTACCTAGTGTTATTAAAAGATATATTCAAATTAAAGAAGGCGAGTTATACGTCAATAATAAGCTTGAACAAAGTTATAACAGAATTATGCAAACTCAATTCTTCTCAGATGTTCGAGTTGAGCCTTCTCCTGGTAGTGCTGAGGGCTTAGTGAATGTGGACTTTGTAGTTACAGAACAACAAACGGGGATGATAGAATTCCTTGTTGGTTATGGAACGGTTAGTGGTTTTAGTGCTGGTATTAAACTATCAGAAAAAAATCTTCTAGGACGAGGCTTACAAGTTTCTATACGTGGTGAATACGGTGAGTACAGACAATTAGGTGAAATCACCTTTACAGAACCAGCTATTTTTAACTCTCCTTTCTCTATAAGTTTTATTCTTGGTGTTTTTAACAATCAATACATAGATATGCCTACTGATGAAAATAGAGATGGATTTATTGATGGAACAGATTTTGACTATGAAAACAATCCAGAAGACGTATTAAATAGTTACGAATCTGAAAGCGAATATACAAGATTGAGTTTCCGTATAGGTTTAGCTGTTGGTGTTCAATTTGCTGTTTATTGGAATGCTAATCTAGGTTATGAGATTAATATCTTCAGAGATTATTTAGCAAACTTCTCTACACCTCTAAAATTTGATGGTATTTGGCAAATAGATGATAGTCTTATTGATTCTATCGCAGATGGAAATCAGGGTTGGACATTACAAAGTAGTATTTATACCACATTACGATTTAATAATACTGATGGTGGTCTATGGCCAACTAAAGGGATAAACACAGCTTTATTTGTATCTTTTTCTGGTGGTATCCTAGGTGGAGATATTCACTTTATTAATATGACTTATAGTTTTGATTATTACCTTAAACCATTCTGGGAATTAACAATAGCCTTCCATTATGATATGGCTTTCTTATTTCCTCAATTTGGACAACAATTCTCTTATAGAGATGCCAACTTAATGAATTTCGATGGTGTTTATAAGATGCGAGGTTGGTTAAATTACTTAAATAAAGGTGAAAGTACCTCATACTTCTCTATAGAAACACGTATTCCTATTTGGAGCTTTGTTGGAGCAGTTGCATTCTGGGACTATGGTGCTGTTTTTGCTGACTGGGAAGATTTCTCTTGGAAAAGACCTAATTATATTATGAGTTTTGGTGTTGGTTTAGCGATCAACTTACCTGTATTACCAATACGACTCTATGCAGCTAGACCTGTAGAATGGATGGGTGGTTCCTTCCAACTTGCTAATAATTCAAGTTTCTGGGAAGGGTGGGAATTTGTATTCTCAATCCAAGGCTTATTCTAAGCAAGTCTATTCTAGACAAGTCTATTCTAGGCAGGCTTAGTCTGAGTAAAGTTTTACTCTAAAATTAAAATAATTATAAAAAAAACACAGTCTGTAAGGGCTGTGTTTTTTATTTTTAAGAGATATTCTTAGTTATTTAGGTATAGAGTATTGGGTGGCTGTCCATTTTCTGCATCTATTGTCAATTCATTACCATTAATGCTAAATTTATATCGTGTAGTAACACCTGTTTTTTTTTCTATATAATAGGCAGTGTTTTGATCTTTGGCTTTATATATTTTTATAGGAATAGTGCCCCCTACGAAGTTAAACTCTCTCCCATCACTAGAAAACTCTCCTCTTTTTGTGATAATACTGTCTGTATCGTAAGCAATTTTTCCCATGACTTGATTTAAAAATCCGTCTTCAGATACAGTAGAACAAGAAGTCAAAAACAATAGTGCTATTAATAAAAATTTCATAATAATCCTCTCTCAGACTTTTATAAAGTCGTGTATCAAAGCTAATGATTTTATTTAAAAAGGGCAATAAAAAACACAGTCTTTATAAACTGTGTTTTTGATTTGAATAATATTATTATTTTAAAAATTATTTAAATAGCACCTCTTTTTTAGATGCGGTAGATACAGAGAGTTCTTGTGAACTCCAAAGATGATTCTTCTGTCAGTAGGAATAATTGATACCTAGCCTCTAATAAATTATATTTTTAATAGATTTCATTTGAAATTCTCCCATACGATACTATATTATATTTTTTGTGTAATATCAAGTGAAATCAGATATAGAGTGTTAATGTACGAATATAATCAAAAAACTCCTAACCGAAGTTAGGAGTTTTTTTGATATAATAAATAATATTATCTCAAAAGTCCTAGTACAAGTTGTGGCTGTTGGTTAGCTTGTGCTAACATAGCGTTTGCAGCTTGCATCATGACTTGGTTTCTAGCGTGTACGCTTGATTCTTTAGCCATGTTAGTATCACGAATACGTGATTCTGCACCTTGAAGATTTTCATATCCGATTTGGATAGAACGTGTAGCAGATTCAAGTCTGTTTTGGTAAGCACCTAAATCAGCTCTTTGTGAGTTAACAGTACGTAATGCTTGGTCAACAAGACCGATAGCAGCGTTAGAAGAATTTTGTGTTCCTAAAGAAATAAAAGACGCTGTAATTGGGTTTCCAACAGGTGATTTAAGTCCCAAAGCTTGAGAATTCATATTTCCAATGTTTATTTGAACTCTTTCGTCCATGTTAGCACCGAGGTGAATCCACATAGAAGCTTGAGCTGGTCTTTCAGCTGTTGCTTTTTCGAATGTTCCTGTAAGCATCTTCATTCCGTTGAACTGAGCATCTTCAGAAATACGATCTAATTCAGAGATCATTTGTGAAACTTCAACTTGGATATATTCACGATCTTCATCTGTGTAAATTCCGTTTGAAGATTGAATTGCTAGTTCACGAACACGTTGTAGTATTTGTGTTGTTTCAGCAAGGTATCCTTCAGTTGTTTGAATGAAAGAAACACCATCTTGAGTATTCATGTTAGCACGATTCAAACCTTTGATCTGTGCACGCATTTTTTCAGAAACAGCTAATCCAGACGCATCGTCTCCAGCTTTGTTAATTCTCATACCTGAAGAAAGTTTCTCCATAGTTTTAGAATTTGCAAGACCTTGCACTTCTAACTGACGATTTCCAAAAATCGCAGATATATTATTATTAATAACCATAACATCCTCCATGATGTATCATATTCCGTGCTTCCTTGCACTTAATGAATTTTCGGATCAATTTAAAAAATAATTAGCTTTTATTTAATTATTTTTTAAAACATTTCCTTTTTTTATTTATATGAATAAATAGATCTTTCTTGAATTTGAGGATTTAAGGAGTTTTCTATCATTTGAGCAAGACCGAATCCACCAATTTTAGAAGTGTTTTTTGCGTACTCTGTGTAGAGCATATCTCCAAAAATTTCTTGTCCAGGAGATTCTTTTCCGGACAAACTTTTATTATCAAGTGTTTTTCTCATTTCTTTAAACATCATTTCTATAAATAATGATTCAAATTCTTGAGATACTTCTTTGATTTTTTTATCATCTAAAGCTTTGTTTTTTAGCTGGGCAAACTCATGAGTTTGACTTCTATTCATCGCTAAAGACGCTTGTTGACCTACTATTTGCATGTTTTCCCTCTTTCAAAAAGAAATTTCTATCTAAATAACATCAGTGTTACCATAGTATAGTTTCGGATTTATTTAGAAATACATGAGTAAATTATAAAAAATAAAATATAGTTAATATATAAGTTTTTATTATTATAATCGAGTAGAGAAGAGGAGACTTGTGCTTAGTTTTTCAGCATCTTGAGGAGTGTCAGTATATTGAGAAGAAAATATGAGATTGGTGTTGTTATCGAATTTTATTTTTAGATATCTATTATTTTTAATGAGAGCACCTGAATTTTCTGGGCTAGGATTGATAACTTCAAATACTGCTGAGTTAGCATCATCTACGATAGCATGTTGGAATTGAAGAGTAACCCTTGCGACACCTATATAAATATCAGCATATCCAAAATTATTCATCGTAAATGCATCTTTTGTACTATATAAAGGATTTGGTGAATTAACGAAATAATTGTCTGCTGTATTTAATAAAGTAGCTCCAGCTTCACTAAGGGTATATTGCCCAAAAACAAAGGACAAATAAACCTCATCTTCTGGGTTGATAGAGTCTGTGTTTACACTACAGGCGGTGATAATAGCGTTTATTATGATAGAAACACTGATAATAATAATTTTTTTATGAGTAAATAGATTCATGTTAATTCCCCCAATTTTAGTTATCTTATAATTACTTAGGAAATTTTTTTTGCATAAGGAACCATGTTGTTAAAAGATACACTATGAGATGATTTTTGAGGAGTATTATAATATAAAGTAAGACCATCTAGCCTAATAGGTACATAATGTTTAATACGATCAACTTTTTTAGTGTAAATAGCTTCGCTTTCTGATATACCTTGATAAAAAAACATTTGTGTTTCTGGAGTTCCAGCCATACTTCCCGTAGTATCTATAGAAAATTGTACAGAAGGATCTGATAATAATTGATAAGTTCCTTGAGCATTTTCTCTAAAAAGATGAGCAGCGCCACTGCAAGATGTTAAAAATAAAAATAAGATTGTTGATAATAATAATGATTTATTCATAATAAGACTCCTTGAAGAGGGAAATAAAGAGGATAAAGATTCCATTTGTAGGTCTTAGAAATAAGAATATTAGTATTGTTTTTTGAAGATAAATATAAAAATCTATCGTCCACTAATTTATATACTTCTAAATTGTTTTTGTGAGCGATAAAAGAACCTATAATTTTATTATTATAGACGAGTTGTTTTGAATCTGTGATGGTGAGAGCGTTATGAGTATTTGCAATACGATAAACTCCCTCAATATTTTGATTTGATGAATTGAATAGATAAGAAAAATTGATACCAATCCCACATAATAGTAAAAGTCCGAGTAATATCTTTAATTTCATAAGATCTCCCCCCCATTTATAATATAAAAATACTCTTATTAAAATATAATGTCTAATTTCATTTCATTTTTTTTATAAATATTTCTATATTATAACTATGAAGATTTAGGAGAAACAATTTATGAAAATAATAATCAGATCTTTTACTATTCTTATATTATCAATGCTATCTGTAATCATTTCTTCCTGTTCTATTTCAGCAGAAAAAGAATATATTAATAATATACAAGGAATTTATAAGAGTTATAGAGTGCCGGGAGATATGGCTACCGTAGATCATTATGGAAATATCTCTCAAGAAGGAAACTTGATTTATCAATTACATCATGTTTTTTCACCAAATAAAGCGACATACTATATTATTGACTCTAATTATGGCGTGGGATATGTTCCTGTTTTTTATCAAACAGATATGTTATATATGGGTAATAGTAGTACAAACTATCAAGAAGTTGATTTCACGACTATCACTTTATTTGGAATGAAAACAACTTAATAGTATTATTCTATTGGCTATGATAGAGAACATTGACAAATATGCCCCACTGTCTTATACTGATGTATATGGAGAGATATCATATGAAAAATATAATGTTGAAGTTTGTTTGTGTGCTTGCTATTTTGATGGGAATGACGGGTTGTTCTCCTAATTTGGATGAAGAAGGATATCTGAGAGGTCTTTCAGGCAGTTATTCTTTAGGTAAAACAACAGGAGTAGGATTCATAACAAGAGAGTTTGGTGTGCATCTTACGAGTCCTGTAGCAGAAGGAACAGAATTAGAAATGAGAGGGGACGGATCTCTTAATATAATTTTTGTTCCAGCAACAGAGACTACTCCCTCTGTAGAACAACACATAGCTCAGTTTATAAGATTAGAATTAGAAGATCAAGGACTGTTTCGATTGGTAGGACCTGAAACCTATGTAGCGATGGGGAAGGAAGGAGTATTATTAATATCTACTACTAATGGAGAAAATAGCGAAGAGGCTGTTTTTTTTGAACATCTTGTTCCCATAGCTACTGTAAAAGCTGAATAATAATTAATTAAAAAATAAAAAACACCTTATTATAAGGTGTTTTTTTGATTAAAATTCGTGAAAGCGTAATAATTCTAAAGAATGAGGCATAATATTTTTGGCTCTTTTGACAGCATGAGCATAAAAGTAAGATAATTCATGTCTACGAGGAGTAGAGATATTTTTACCCTGAAGAAATTCTATAGGGTGACTAAGTGAATCTAAAATAAATCGCTTTGTTTGGTCTTGCAAGCGATCTTGTTCTGGGATATCCAGCCAAGACTCTCCATTCAAAAATTTAGCTAAAAAGAAGAGAAGATATTTTTCGTCTAAAGTTTGGTCAAATAGGGTGAATGCTGTATATAAATCAGCATAATAAGGAAAAAGATCCCCTTCCATAATGAGCATATCTAAGATCTCTAAGGTAAAAAAAGCAAAGCCCATAGGTTTTAGGTCTTCTCTGATGTTATCCATGGAAAAAATCGTTTTAGTATCACTTAATAAATAGCGATCATTATTTTTGGGAGCGGTCTTGATGAGTCCTTCTATAAAAGATCCAGATAATAACAAAGCTCGTCTTTTGCCAGTTTCTAAGGCAGATCCATAAGATGTCAAGGTAATCTTTCCAAACTCAGAATCAAGAAAATTTAGAATCAAATGTCCTTCACCAAAACCTTTTTTAGATAAAATAATACCTTCACAAAGTCTTTGCATTATTACAATTCTTCATCCAATAATTTTTGCTGATCATCACCACTAAGCAGTTCTTCGAGAGGTGCTCCAGGATATATTTTTTCGATGAGTTGTGTTGATTTTTTATCTTTACCAGATTCCATAATACCAAAAGATCCACTACCTAAATAAGCAAGATATCTATTGGGAGTTAATTTTTCTTTAACGGAAGCAATTACTTTTTTGTGTACACAATCAAAATGTGCCAAACTATCATGCTCATAATCATGTAAAGCATACATAATTTCTCGCATAGGTTTTTCACAAATAGGACAAGTTAGCGTAAGATCTATTTTTACTACAGTAGGATCTTCAGAAATAGGTTGATCTGGATTTTCAGGATTCTCGGGATCTATGGAATC
Source organism: uncultured Brevinema sp. (assembly GCA_947040475.1). Lineage (GTDB taxonomy): Bacteria > Spirochaetota > Brevinematia > Brevinematales > Brevinemataceae > Brevinema_A. Next base: position 38,862 of record CAMRBT010000001.1, on the reverse strand, counting down.
AAAGGAATCCATCAAATTAACAGGATCTTTTTTAGGAGCCATTGTCGGTAAAGCTTTTGTTCTGCTTTGTTGTACAAGAGAAGTCATCAATAATTCATCAGGATCAACATCTTCTAAAATACTCATAAGATCAGCTTTTGTTGCAGATATTTCTATATCACGAGGTGATTTTTCTATATCCCATTTAGGAGTATTAGAATCTTTTTTGTGATTATCTCTTTTATGAGATTTATTTTTATATTTTTTTTTCTGAGAATGTGTTTTTTGAGACACTTGTTCTTTTTGTTGCGTATTTTTGTCCACGAAAACCTCCTCGTTTAATTTTCTAATTATACTATATAATAGACACTTTTGTAAATGAATTATTCATTTTTTTTACAAATTTAATGAGAATACTTTGAATATATTGACTTTTTGTGCTAATATGATATAATAATAGAAAGTGTTCTATAAGAAAATAGGAGTAATAATGAATCTAGTTTCTCAAGATCGATGCAAAAATAAATCTATTCAAAATGATAACATTCATGATTTTTATTTTATTACTGTTGATAGTGAGCTTCACGTTTCTGTAGGTGATCTCGTTTCTGAAGGACAAGTTTTAACCTCTAATTCTCAAAAGCATCTTTTAACTCATAGCCCTGTAGCAGGAATAATAAAAGAAATACAACAACATCAAGAACAACAATATCTTGTTTTAGAAAGAGATAAAACTATTACTCCAAAAATATATGACTTAACCACTCCTGTGGGATTGTCAGCAGATATTATAATCAAAAAAATATATGATGCTGGAATTAATGGATTAGAAGAATATGATAGCGAATATGCCATTCATGAAAAAGTAACAAAAGCTTATGAGCAACGTAAAATAGAAACTATTGTGATTAATGCTGTTGATGGAGAGCCCTTTGTTGTAGGGGACTATGTACTTTTATTAGAAAAAACTAGAGAAATTATGCAGATAGCCCATCAATTAAGATTAATGTTAGGTGCTAAAAATATTGTTTTTGCCATCTCCAAAGATAAACAACTTAAAGACACAATAGAACAGTTTATTTTTGACGATAAAAAAACAGTGGTAGAGTTAGATAGTTGTTATCCTTTGAATGATGATAAACTACTGATTAATAAGCTTTTTAATAAAGAATTAAATAAATCAGACCTTTGCTCTGATGCAGGATTGGTGGTGTTTTCGCCTACTGTATTCTATGCTATTTACGAAGCCTTATTTTATAATAAACCAGTGACTGATAGAGTAATAGCAGTAGATGGGGCTTATAGCCTATCACATGGCATTTTTCGTGTAAAAATCGGTACTCCTATTGCTAAATTTATGCGTCCTTTTTCCTTAGAAAATTCCTATGTAATGTTTTCTGGAGGCCCTCTTCAAGGGCTACCATTAGAAAAACAAAAAGGCACTACGAAAAATATGAATGCAATAATGATTTTTGAAGGAACCAATACTCCTCCAGAAGAATTACTTTGTAGTTATTGTTCCGCTTGTGTAGAAGTTTGCCCTATTAGACTTGAGCCAGTAAAATTAGTAGATTTTATAAAGCATAAAGAATATGATAGAGCTTTGGAAAATCATTTGAAAGAATGTATTAATTGTAATTTATGTAGTTATGTTTGTCCCTCGTTTATTCCCTTAGGAAAACTCATCAAAGAGGGTCAAATGATAATAAAGGATCAGTCTAATGCTTAAAGTTTTTGATAAAGTAGTCTCTGAAGCACCTTTTCTTCATCATACAAGAACAATAGAAGATCAACACAAAAAACATCTTTTGATTTTATATTTTGTCTTGTTCTGTTCTCTGTTCTTTTTTGGATATAGTGTCCTCAAACAATTATGTATTGCTTATTTTACAGCATATATTATTGTGTGGGTGTACCAATTTTTTAACAAAGCACTCTTTTTTAATAGTTTATTATGGCATATATCTGTAATTAGCTACGTTCTTATTCTTTCTCCTCAAATATCTATCTATGCTAATGTTTTAGGTGTTATCGTCATGATGATAGTTGGTTCTAGCGTGCTATCAGTACAGGGAAGACCTATTATTTCTCCTGTGTTATTAGGAATATTAGCAGGCTCTACCACTGTTTCTATCTATATGAGTGAACCAACTTTCACCTTATTTTACCTTGTTCCTATGATACAAGAAGCTAATACAACACTAGGGAATCCTTCTTTTTTAACCGCATTAATAGACGCAAATCATATTATTGCTGAAGTACCTGAAAAAGCATTTTTATACAATAATGGTATTGTAGCTTATACCGATTTAATAAAAAATTATACAGACAGTTTAACACAAAATTCTGGCAATTTATTCTCTATGATTCTTAGCCCTTACTCTTACAATATAGGGCTTGGCTCTATTGTCATTGTTTTATTAGCTTATGTACTGTTATCTTTCAATAAAATTATAGATCCTGTTATACCTATACTGTATAGCTTTGTTTTTTTATTAATCTATTATTTTCAACTCATAGGCACTCCTAATGCGATGAATATTTTAATACAAGGATTTGTATACAATCTCTCTTTATGGTTTTTTGCTGTATTTATTATTGCTAGCAATATTCCTATTAATAATAAAAGAGGCAGATATATTGCTACTATTATTACTGCCATAATCGCTTCAATGATGTTTTTTAGATCTAACTATGTTATTAATCATATTTTTGCTGCAATAATAATGAATATTAGTGCTTCTTTAATAGAAATTATTTCCAAAAGATCTGTTTTTGGAACCCCTAAACTAACAATCAATACCTTTCAAAATTTCAAATCAAGATTTAAAATATCAAAAAGATATGTTATAAGAATTAGTATTGGTTTGTTGATGATAACTAGTGTTCTTATTAATGTGAGTTTTCTTCCTAATGATACTTTCAAACAAAGAGAAGATCAATATTTTCTGAATATTGTAGCAGAAATTTTTCCTGATTATCGTGTTCAAAAAATAGACCTTAATAAAAATATTTTCCAAGCAGAGGACACTCAAGGCGAAATGTCTTATATTATTAACAGCGATTCCAGTTTGTATAGAACCTATATTAATATATTGATCTTAGTAAAAGATAACATTATCAAAGAAGTAAAAGTCGTACAATTAAAAACGGCTCATTCTTTTTTTATTGATATGAGATTAAGGCAATTATTAATAGGTAAAGATATTAATAAGATGACAGAAATATTAAATGATACAGAAATAGAAAAATATAGTAGTAAAAATCCTCTTGTAAGTCATAGAATCATAGATGCTTTTAGAAAAGGGTCTGTAATTTATAGTGAATTTACCACGAATAAAGGAATATAATATGAAACAACAAATAGCCCATGGTCCATTAGTTAGATTTTGTCTATATCCTCTAATTTTTACGATGAATAGTGCTTATCAAGGTGTTGTGGCAGGGGTGGGGGTTTTAATTCTTTATCCTTTTTTATCAATGATTGTTGATTTATTAAAAAAAAGAATTCATACAACTGACGCTTTTTATATTACTTCTTTTTTTGGAGTATGTGGTGGGACTTTTTATGTTTTATTAATCGGTATGGTAGATTGGGCTTTATACAAAGAATTAGCCTTAATTTTTCCTGCATCGATGACAGCATCCTCTATGTTAATAGGATGGTTAGAAGATCATGAAAATGATAGAGAATCAGCCCCTTTTGTCGAAGCATTTATCTCTGCTATCTTAGTTGTTCTGTTTTCTTGTGTGAGAGATATTGTTTTACATGGATCATTAAATTTTAAATTTGGAGCTTTTGGTGAAATTTTTATTTTTGGTGGAGATTCTATTTTTGAAAGTTTTGAAAATACCATTAAAAATACAAAAATATTTTGGTTATCAGCTATTAATATGAGAGCAATGATCTTTTTTATTATTGCTATACTTATTGGATTTATGGGATTCTTTCGTTCTGATAAAGGAGAAAACACACAATGAATTTAATAGATATTTTAGTTTCAGGCATGTTTTTTGAAAATATATTTGTGTGGCATGCGGTAGGATTGGGTGTTATTGTATTATTTACTTATACTTTGAGCGAATCCTTTTGGGTTGGTTTGAGATTGATTACTTTTATACTGATTCAAACGGTTATTATGATTAATCTAAGACCATTTTTTAATTTTCCTGGAAAAGAATTATTTCTCTTGATTGTTTTAATTGGATTTGAAGTGATATTGAGTGTGATTATAGGATTTTTATTACCAAAATCCCGTTTAGAAGATACCGTTATAGGATTTATTCGTAGAGGCGATGCTATTTTGCCCCTAGTTTTTTCTGTAATTATAGCAAAAGATTTTAATGCGGTGGATAGTATGGTGTATTCTTTAGGATTGGGCTTAGGATTTATGGCTGTTTTATGTACTATTACGGCTATTAGTATTAACTTTAATTTTCATAGATTGAATCCAAAACATACTTATGCTTTAAAATTATTTATTTTAGGCATTTTATCAATGATTAGTTATTAAAAAAATAAAACAGACTAAGGAGGCGAAATTATGGATATGGACATTCGTCGTATTACAGAATTAGCAGTAGAAAAAAAAGAAATACTCAATCAAATTGAACTAGAATACGAAAAAGTTATTGTAGGACAAAAATCAGTCTATAAATATTTGATGATGGGTTTATTGACCGGTGGTCATATTCTTATAGAAGGGTTACCAGGATTAGCAAAAACATTGTCTATTAGTACACTTGCAAAAATTTTAGATTTAGATTTTAATAGAATCCAATTTACTCCTGATATGTTGCCTGCAGATATTAGAGGAACGCTAATTTATAATCAAGGTACTGGTAACTTTGAAGTAAAGCAAGGTCCTGTCTTTACAAACTTTGTTTTAGCCGATGAAATCAATCGTGCTCCAGCAAAAGTGCAAGCAGCATTATTAGAAGCGATGCAAGAAAAAACGATCACTATTGGGGATAATACTTATCAATTGCCAGATCCATTCTTGGTAATGGCTACTCAAAACCCTATAGAACAAGAAGGAACTTATCCACTTCCAGAAGCGCAAATGGATAGATTCTTATTAAAAGTAATTGCTAATTACCCAACCAGAGCTGAAGAAAAAAGAATTATTTCTCGTATGGGTGGATTGCATATTCCAGAACCGAAAAAAGTTATTTCCAAAGAACAAGTTCTTGATTTACAGAATTTTGTTAAACAAATTTATGCTGATGAAAAAATCATGGAATATATTGTTAATCTTGTTTATGCGACTAGAGAGCCTGAATCAGTACAAATCAAATCTGAATATATTCGTGCTGGAGCATCTCCAAGAGCTTCTTTAGCATTCCTTAAAGCTGCCAAAGCAGAAGCATTTTTTGATGGAAGAGCTTATGTGATTCCTGAAGACATAAAAGGTGTTGCTCATGAAGTATTAAGACATAGATTGTTGATTTCTTTTGAAGCTGAGGCTGAGGGACTAACTTCAGATACTCTTATCGATCAAATTCTACAAAGAGTAGAGATACCTTAAACCTTATATAAATATTAAAAATATTATATCGCTAAGCAATAGAAAAAACCCCCAAAATTTTGGGGGTTTTTTATTTGAGATTTATTTTTAGTCTATAGATTTATACATACTAGGATAGATAGAAGCATAATCGCCTCTGTATAAAAATATTCCATTTTGTATGAGTCTTGCAGTAGGACAAGCAATAGGCATAGCCACATCACTTTCTCCAGCACCTTTAGCTACAAGATTTAATCTCATATCAAAAAGAACTTTTTTGTTGTCAGCTATTTCTATAAAAGGGAAAGGAGTAGCAGTTCCAAAAGTCCCAACATAAGAATTAAAAGGTGTTTTGTCTATATCAGAAACAATTTGTGAATAGGTTAATTTTCCGTCTGGGTTAGTATGTCTATACTCCCAATTTGATTTAGCTGTCATTGTTTTTTCATCTACGGAAAATACTAATAAACGAGATCCTTCTTCAGGGTAATTTCCATCATCACCTGAATTATCAAAAACCATAAATTGATTGTTTGAGAGGAAAGTGATGGCATGAGGATGATCTACGCCATTCATTCCTTTTAGAACATAAGGTGCTAAAGCAGGAACATCATAAACATATACCATATTATCTGGAAGGTTATAAAAAATACGATTTCCACTAGGAATAGTATAATCTTTTCTCATAAAAATCCATTTTAGTGTTTGAGTGTTATAGTCAAAGGCAAAAATACCATGTTGGCGAAAAGATAAATAAAGAGTATCTGTAGCTTCATCAAAACTTATGGCATTAATATGTGCCCAATCAATAGCATTTTGTTCATCAGGCATTCCAGGATATCTAATACCAGATGCATATTCATCAATAGGATTACTTTCTGAATCAAAAATAAAATTTTCTAATCCTGTATTGTCTTTAGGGTCATTATTAATAGTTTTTCTAATCCAATCACCAATGTGGATTTCTTGAACTATAGTGCCTTTAGCATCAACTTCTAAAATGGCATCTTCAACACCATATTGAGATTTATCCAAAACAATTATATTTCCATTATCTCTATAAAAGAAGTCATGATGATATCTTTTGTCGGCTTCTTTGACGTTATAGGTAGGTATTTCAGAACCTTTTACAGTATTGACTAATTTACCCACCATATTGTATGTAAGCACCTCTGGAGAGACAGTGTTTAATATAGAAAATTGTACTTCGTCATTAGTGGTATTAAATTTCATCGCATGTAATTCATTAACACTAGAAAGATACCATCTTATCTTACCATAATTATCGGTGGCAAAAAGATCGTTTAAGACACCTACAGGATTGTGAAAATTGAGAAAGTTTTTACGCTCTGCGTTCACAGGTCTATTGTTGACCAAGACTTCTATAGATTTAATAAACTCTGCAGCTTTGTTCGTGATGACTACTTGAACAGTTTTAGTCATTGCGGAGGTAGCAATAGTAATAGTATTCGTATGTTCAAAATACATTCCTAAGACTGGGAAAATAGTATTAGTAGTGTTTTTCCAAGTGTAGGAAAGATCAGAATCTTTACCGTCTTGACCTTTTACAGTAATGGTAAGATCAGCATTAGGTGCTAAAATGTGCAGTTCTGCAGAAAGTGGTGCAATAAGATAGGGATTGACTTTGAGGAAATTATTTGATTTAGTGATAATAGCATTATCAGGAATCTGCTCCAAAGCAATTTGATTAGTGCCACAAGATATCGTCATAAAGAATAAAGAAATAAGTAAAATATTTTTCATTTGTATACTCCTAAGTATATAAAATATGGGTTTCTAGTATTATTATAGTTTATAATAAGAGATAATACAATCAAAATAAATTTTAAAGCGCTTTAATTCTTAACAACTTTTAACAATTCGAGACTGGATTGTAGTAAAAATAAAAAAAGCACATACAACAAAGTATGTGCTTTTTTTTTATAATTTAAGAAAATTATTATGAAAGAATTATTCTTTTTCTAATAATTGAGCAAATAATTCTTCAATATCATTAAGAGCTTCTTGTTTGTCAAGAACAGCTACTTTTTGAAGAAGTTTTTGAGCTACGTATGCTTCGTCAGAATGATCTTGTAAAACATGTAATACAAAAGGAGCTAGTCCTTTGTTATTTTCTGCTACCATTTCATCTTGAATTGCTAAAACTCTAGTGACAGCACCTTTTTCTAAGTCTACGAATTTTTGAACGATACTAGTGATAGTCATGTCTCCAGGAACTTCACCGTATTTATCTAATTCTTTAGCATAGTTAAAAGCGTGTCCACAATCTTCTCTAGCTTGTGCTAAAAAATATTCTGCAGCTTTTTCGTAGCCAGCTTTTTGTGCTTTGATAGCTAGATCAATAAAACACTTCACTGCTTCCATTTCTTTTAAGACTTCGTCTTTTACCAATTGTAATGCCATAACAATCTCCTAATAATAAATTTTATTTAACTTATTATAGACGATTTTTGAGAGCTATACAATAGTATTTTTAGTTATCTATGAGATTGTTATCATCTTCATCTTGTTCATCTTCAAATAAAGTTTCTATATCGGATAGAGAATCTGCTGAAAATAAAACTTCGATTTTTTGGAGGAGTTTTTTAGCTCTGTAACAATCTTCAGTGTGTTTACCCATCATTTTTGAAAGGAAAGGATGAATACTACGAAGATCCTCTTTGTGGGCTTCTTTATACATTTCACTAATTCTTTCTATAGCACCATATTCAAGCTCATAAAAAGCTTTGGTGATTTCTACGATATTTCTATCGTCATCTAAAATCCCACTATATTTATCTAATTCTCTTGCATATAAAAAGGCATGTTCACAATCTTCTTGTGCTTCTGAGATGAAGAATTTAGCAGCTTTGGTATAGCCACATTTTTGAGCAGCGATTGCGAGCTCTACAAAGCATTTAGTTGCTTCGATTTCCTTTCCAATTTCTTTTTTGATAGATTCTAATGCCATGGCTTAGATCCCCCTTAATAATATAACTATCTTAAAAATAGTAAATAAATCCCTATTTTTCCAATTATTTACAACTTATTTTCAAATAAAACATAAAAAGGTTTGACAAAATGTGAAAAATTACTATAATGAAGAGAGACAATTAATTTAAAATAGATAAATATGGTGAGGTTTGTATGGCGTTAAACAAATTGTGGAAAGAAATTAAATCAAACCCTTTTGCTGTGCTGGGTATACAAGAAACAAAAAAAGGTTATTCTATTAGGACTCTACATAGTGGTGCAGACTCATTAAAAATCATTAACACTAAAAACAACAAAGAAATAGCTCTTATAAAAAACGAAGATGGATTTTTTTATACGGAATTAGATTCCAAAATAGACTATGTGCTAAAATATAAAAAAGATGATCATGAATGGACAGAAAAAGATCCTTATAATTTTCCTTCTATGCTTAGTGATTTTGATTTACATTTATTTTCTGAAGGTACGCATAGACGTATTTGGGAAATTCTAGGTGCTCATGTGACAGAATGTGAAGGTATTCCTGGAACGCTCTTTACCCTTTGGGCTCCTAATGCCAGTAGTGTACGTCTTATGGGTGAATTTAATTGTTGGGATAACAACAAACATTATATGCGTCCCCGTCATGAATTTGGTGTTTGGGAATTTTTTCTTCCAGAAGTGGTTACTTCTGTAAAATACAAATTCGCTGTTGAATCAAAAGATGGAAACATTGTCGAAAAAAGTGATCCTTTAGCCTTTTATGCAGAATTGAGACCTAATACAGCTTCTATTTCTTATCCTTTAGAAGGATATGCTTGGGATGATCAAGATTGGCTAAAAACAAGAACCAAACATATCGATGAGCCATTAAGTATTTATGAATGTCATTTAGATACTTGGATTAGAGATGAAAACAATCATTCTTTATCGTATAGAGATGTCGTAGAGCCTTTAGCTGATTATATTTTAGAACATGGATTTACCCATGTTGAATTAATGGGTATTTCAGAATATCCTTTTGATGGCTCTTGGGGTTATCAAGTAACAGGCTATTATGCACCTACTTCTCGTTATGGCTCACCTCATGATTTTATGTATTTTGTTGATTATTTACATCAAAGTGGTATTGGAGTAATATTGGACTGGGTACCTGCTCACTTTCCAAACGATCCTCATGGATTATCCCGTTTTGATGGAACAGCATTATATGAACACGCAGATCCTAGATTAGGCTGGCATAATGATTGGGGTACTTATATTTTTAATTTTGGACGAAATGAAGTCAGACAATTTTTAATTGGAAGTGCTTTATATTGGCTAGATATGTTTCATGTAGATGGTTTAAGAGTAGATGCTGTTGCGTCTATGCTTTATTTAGATTATTCTCGTGAAGCTGGAGAGTGGCTCCCCAATAGACATGGCGGACGTGAAAATTTAGAAGCTATAGAGTTTTTACAATCTCTTCACGCCGAAATTGAACGCTATTACCCAACAGTAATGACTATCGCCGAAGAATCTACTTCTTATATGGGAGTTACTTCCCCAACATCTGTCGGTGGATTAGGTTTTACCTACAAATGGAATATGGGTTGGATGAATGATACTTTAGATTATTTTGCTATAGATCCTTTGTTCAGAGCTTGGCATCACGGAGAAATAACTTTTTCATTAATGTATGCTTTTAGTGAGCGTTTTGTTCTTCCATTTTCTCATGATGAAGTTGTGCACGGAAAGGGTACTTTATTAGATAGAATGCCTGGTGGCGATTGGGAAAAATTTGCAAATTTACGATTGATGTATGCTTATATGTGGGCACATCCTGGTAAAAAATTATTATTTGCTGGGCAAGAATGGGCTCCTTGGCAGGAATGGTGTGAATATCAATCTATTGATTGGCATCTTAATAGCTATGTCTTGCATACAGGAATACGTTATTTAGTAAAAGACCTCAATCATCTCTACAGTACAGAATCTGCTCTTTATCAACTTGATAGCGATCCTCGTACTTTTAATTGGATAGATTGTGATAATTCTCAATCTGGATTATTAATTTGGGTGAGAGAAGACAAAGACGGCAACAAAATATTAGTCGTCTTGAATATGAATACTGTCGTTAAAGAAAATTATAGAGTAGGTGCTCCTGTTGCGGGCTCTTATAAAGAAATTTTTAATAGTGATAGCTCTCATTATGGTGGGGCGAATATCCTTAATGATGAATATACTCATACAGAACAAATTCCATGGCAAAACATGGATAATTCTTTAGTAATAAATCTAGGGCCTTTATCTGCTGTGATGTTTAAAGTTTACCCATATTAAAACATAGTCATGTTAAAACATATTCATATATAAAACAAATAAATAAAAAAGCACTTCTATAAAGAGGTGCTTTTTATTGTTTAAATGATTTTCATAAAAAATAAAATTCTATATTAGAATCTTAATAAAAAAAACACCCCTAACTTAATAGAGGTGTTTTTATTTATTTTTGTCAAAAGATTATATCTTATAGGGCAGATAAATCGTATGAGTAAGAGATACCAGCAAGTACACTGATAGTATGTTCTGTTTTTACTAAGATTTTATTAGGTTGGTAACGGAAAGTGAAATAACCACCCAATCCATTAGCATTACTATAATTAATAGTATTATTCCATCTTATGTTAAAACTTTCTCTCAAAGCTTGTGGAGAGTCAGCTTTTGCAGTAGAACCTTTAGCAACATTACCACTAAAACGGAAACGTAAATCAGATGAAAAAGACCATTCTGGGTGAAAACCAACACTATAAACGATACGATAATCTAAATGATCAACAACATTACGTGTGTGTATAGGTTTGTCTGGATCAGGATTCCCATCTTCATCGTCTTCAAATCCAGTAGGATTTGCTAATGTAGCATAAAAAGGACTTCCTGTAGGATGTAACCACATAAATTGACGGAAAGTCAAACTTTGATTTGCAGGAAGAGCAACTTTATATTTTAGATCAATATCTATACGACCTTCAGTTTGTACACCGATAGTAGCATAGTTAAAGAATGAAAAATAAACTTGACCATAACCAGTAACATCAAGATTATGTGGTGCAGCTCCAGCCAATTCATCACTACCAGGTTTTTTTAGAAATCCTGAGTTTGCAGTACAAATAGCAGCAGTTGCAGTAACAGTAAGCCACTGTGCGTTAGCAAAATTCTGAGAGTAACTTACACCCATTTCTGACCAAGAATCGAGCATATCGCCAGCATCAGGGTTAAAATTACCTGAACTTCCACACATGTAAAATGAAATATTTTTAGTTACCGCAGGGGTGTCCTGAGCGTAGGTAACTACGTTTGTAGCAAATAATATTGCTAATATAAGAAAAGTGTTTTTCAACATTTTTGCCTCCTATGTGTTATATTAATTAAACCCTATGGGATATCTTACATCATATTGATCAAAATGTCAACACTTTTTAAAAAAAATGACAAAAAAACAGACAATAAATGTTTATTGTCTGTTTTTATCTTATCTTATTATATATTATCTTATCAAGCATTTTCAACTAATAATATTTTTTTGTCATTTTTAATATACTAATTGTAAAATATAACCATCTGTCAAATATTCTGGAATTTCAAGTTTTAATAAAGGCTCTATTTTATTATATCCCGGTGATATTAATAAATAATAGGGATTGAGAAAAACAAAAGAATAATATAATATTTTGTCTTGAGAAGGAACAATAAAAATCCCTGAATTAGCAAGTCTTCCCGTTTTAACAAATTTTATAGGGTGTACTTCTGAGGGGTAAGTTGGGGGTGTTCCTCGTAAAACAGCTTTTCTTCCGTACCTGTTGTTATTAAAAACAACATAGAGATCAGTATTATTTTTGATATCTGAGGCGACCCAAATAGTTTCTTGTAATTGATCAAAAATAGACCCAGATGTAATATTTAGGGAAGGAATTTTTTTAGAAACAAGATTTTGGCTATAGAGAGATGTGCTTTGTAGTATCATTATAGAGCTAAATATAATGATAGAAAAATATCTAAATGTCATGGTAGTCCTCGTATTTATAAAATAATAACTTTATATCGGTTTATTATTAAATGTGTTTAGGTACAAAATTGTATTATTTCTCTATTATATTATATAATATGATATCTATAATATAGAAATGAAGGGTGAAAATCTTGAAAAAAATAATTTACAATGTCCTATTTTTTATTAGCATTACTTTTTTTGTGCCTACATATACACAAAATGTCGTTAATGTAAGTATTTCTACACAAGAAATGAAAAATGGAATCACACTTTTTAACGAAAGAAAATACGCTGCTGCTATTCAAGCTTTTGAATTGTCTTTATCTTACGAACCTTTAAATCATGCTGCAAAATACCGTTTAGGTTTGGCTTATTTATATGCAGGATATGCTCAAAGTGCCATAAGAACTTGGGAAGAGTTGGTGCGTTTAGGGGTTGCCGATCATCAAGTAATAGAGCAACTTAACACACTGTATTTTAAAATTGCTTTAGACAAAGGCTATGAATATGAAAATCCTTATATTTTTAGAGAATACTATGATGGATTTATTCAAGGGGGACATGATATTTTTAGAACATCTTTTGTTACTTATGATAGTAATAGAGACCTAAAATATGTGTCTTCCATAGGAAAAAAACAAGTAGTAGTTATGAATAGTGCAAATACCATCGTCGGCAAATATGGATCTCGTTTGTTTATGCCTTCTCTTTTAGAGATGCCTATGGGCTTGGCAATTTTTGATGATTTATTATATGTTGCTGATTATAAAAAAAATAAAATATTCGCCTTCAATAGAAATAGTTTTGGGACAATGGCTTTTAGTTTTGGGGAGACAGGATCTCTATCAAATCAAATATCAGGACCTATGGGACTAGCAATTTCTCAAGATCAATATCTTTATATTGCTGATAATGGTAATAATAGAATACAAAAATTTCTTCCTGATGGATCTCATGTGTATTCTTTTGGCGAAAGATATTTATATAGACCAACGGATATAGTAGTAACAGAAAATATTATTTATGTAACTGATATAAGTAAAAACAATCAAGGGCGTTTAGTTTTATTTGATACTGATGGTAATTTTATCACTAATATTGGACAAGAATTTTTAAAAGAGCCTAGAGGTTTGTTTTTAGAAGATGATAAATTATATATTTCTGATGCAACGGGATATCTTTATATTTATAATACCATCACTAAAACGACCAGTTCTTTTGTTACTGGGGATAAATTAGTCACTCCATTCGATATGGTTAAAGACAAAGACAAAATCGTGTGGCGTACCGATTTTAATAGTGAAAAAATTGCTATTTACACCCCACTTCAAGGAATATATGGCAATATTAGTATAGAAATACCACAAGTCCTCACAGATAATTATCCTTATATTTATTCTGTGGTGAGAGCTAGAAATAAAGATGGATCTCCTATTACAGGACTTTCTAAAGAAGAGTTATCAATCACAGAATTTGATCAACCTATATCAGAATTGTTAGTCGAGGGTATTAACAAATATAGAAAAAATATGAGATTATCGCTAGTCATTGATAAAAGTTTAGCAGCAGAAGCTTATCTTCCTCAATTAGAATATTATTTAAAAACTTTTTTAAGTAATACCTCAGGTGCTGACGAAGTAGGGCTTACTTTTGTAGATGATAAGACATATAGGTCAGACTTCCAAGCAGCTAGTGTTTCAAAAATATGGGCATCTATAACGAATTATCAATCAAAATCTGAAATTCCAATCTCTTGGGATGTTCCTATTTATGATTCGGTGACTTCTTTATTAAATAATTTTAGAAATAGAGCTATTATTGTCTTTACTTCAGGGGAAGGCTATCAAGATTCTTTTTCAGAATATGGTGCAGATGTTGTTAATACTTATGCGGATCAAAATAGTATTCCTATTTATGTAATTAATTTTGGTACTCAAAATATAGAATTTTGGCAAAAAATAGCGGAAGATTCTCATGGTAAATATTTTCAAGCGAATAAAAATGCAGAACAGATTATGGATTTACATGCTCTTATTAAAAATGCTCCACCTTTAGAGTATCTCGTAGAATATACAGGACATGACTATTCTAGTACTCCAGATGCGTGGATAGATACTGTTCTAAAATTAGAGCGTTTTGGCGTGAGTGGTGTAGTGTCTAGTGGATATTATGTGCCCACTCCTATAAAAAAAGCTATTGACTTACAAGAAATGTTCTTCCCTACTATCGTCGAAGAAAAAGATGAATAAGCGATATATCATAGGTCTTTATGGACAGGTAGGGACAGGAAAAAGCACCGTCTCTCAATTTTTTGAATCAAACATTTTTGAATCAAAGACTTTTGAATCACATCAATGGAATTATATAAATCAAGATCTTTTAGGGCATCAGGTAATTAATGAATATAGTGATGATTTAGTGCTTTTGTTTGGCGATAAGATCATGGAACAAGGTACTATTAATAGAAAAAAACTTGGGGATTTGGTTTTTAACAATCCTCAAGAATTATCCAAATTAGTAGAATTTTCTCATCCTATTATTATTCAAAAAACTAATCAACTATTAGCTCAAAATAACAATCATACTATTATAGAGGGTGCTTTTTTTTATAAAGTGAGAGATAGTATTCCTTATACTCATCTTATCTATATAGAGATGTCCCACGATATTCTTTATCCTCGTCTACTCAAAAGAGGGCATACTAGCGCTTGGATAGATCATGTGCTTGCGTCCCAAGAAGACATTAAAAATCACAAATACTTAGCCGATTTTGTCCTTAATAATGATGGTGAAACATCTTATCTTTATAGCCAAATCCAAGATATCCTCTCCCAGTTATTTTAGCAATTTTCTTCAGTTTGTACCTTGCTCTTGTCGATATATCTTTATCTATTTTTAGGAAGATGTATGTTAAAAAAATTCTATATTGTATTATTTGTATCATTGATTTTATCAAATGTTTCTCACTCAGCAAGTCCATCAAAAAAAATACAAACAAGAGTTCTTTTAGGTACGAGTAAAAGCTACAAAATATTTTTAAAAGATAATTATGTTCTTGTTGCGAATGATAAAAAAGTTTCTCACAAAGGAAATTTAGATATTAAATTTCACAAACAAGGAATTTTACTCAATAATAAATTATTAAAAGCACAAAGTATAGAGGTTTTAGGGAGCTCATCTTTTTCTGTTAATAGACGCACTTATAGAGGTGCTTTTATTGTCCATAGAGAAAAAAACGGACTTAGTTTGGTCAATAATGTAGAATTAGAACGGTATTTATTAAGTGTTGTCCCATCTGAAGTATATAAATCGTGGAATCATGAAACACTAAAAGCTCAAGCTATTGCGGCTAGGACTTATGCCTTGTTCGAAATACAGCGTAGTAGGCGTAATAAAAATAGAAAATTCGATGTTTTCAGTGATACAAGATCTCAGGTTTACAAGGGTGTTCAAGAAGAACATAGAAACACTTCGAGAGCAGTATTAGCTACTAAAGGTCAGGTATTGACTTATAAAGGGACTTTGATAAAATCATATTTTTCTTCTTCTATAGGTGGTATGAGTGCCGCTGGATATGAGATTGGTGATAATAAACCTTACTTAAAACCTGTGAAATCATATACTTCTAAAAAAAATCCAAATAGTTCATGGGCTATACAAGTTCCTCTAAAAAAAATACAACAACAGTACAAAACTACTACAATTAAATCGGTAAATGTTGCGTCTCGTTCTACTTCTGGTCGTATTAATAAGATCAATATTAAAGATACCAAAGGTAAAATCACTTCTGTCCGTGGGGATCATTTTAGAGCTAAAATGGGCTATAGTAATATGAAAAGTACAAGAGCTCAAATGGGTATTTCAAAATCGGGAAATCTCGTGATTAAAGGTTCTGGTTATGGACATGGTGTGGGTATGGGACAATGGGAAGCTGAGGAGTTAGCCCGTAGAGGAGCTAATTATTCTCAGATACTAAGCCATTTTTATCAAGGAACACGCTTAAAAAAAATATATTAATAAAATATTCTAACAAAAAAAAGAGAGCTATATGCTCTCTTTTTTTATTCAAAAATTGTTTAATTGTTTTATGATACTGGGGTATCAGTTTTTTTAGCAAGCTTTACTTTTTTAATTTCAAAGAACATGATAAGGATAGATAATAAAATACAACCTGATACAATAAAGACATCAGCAAAATTAAAAGTATACCAACGATAGGTAGGAATTCCGAAGTCTAAAAAGTCAACAACAAATCCTCTAATCATTCTATCAATAATATTTCCTAAAGCTCCACCAAAAATCATCGCTAAAGCTATCTTACCAGCTGGGACTGCAACTTCTTTGAGGAGTTTGGTGATATTGAGGTAAAAATATCCTAATATAACTAAGGCAACAGAGGAGGTTACAGAAAGAATAACTACTGTATATTTTTGTGGTAAATTACTCAATAATCCAAAAGTAATTCCAAAATTTTGAACGTAAGTCAATTTGAAATAAATATCAATAATAGAAAGTGAATTACTGAGAGGGTAGGGCTGATAATTAAAAGTTTGTAAAATTAGCCATTTGCTATACATATCTATACTAAAAGTCCCCAAAACAATGGCTATTAATAATATATTGTATTTTTTATTTGTCATCTTAACCTCTTATTCGAATTCTTTAATTATAGAAGTACAACTTTCACAAAGCCCATCTTGTACAGTTTCTTTGATTTTCCAACAACGCTCACATTTTTGTGTGGTGGAACTAAGAGCTGTTTGTGCTGTGATTGTTATTTCTTCTTGTTCGTTTTCTATTAATTCTACACAAGAAACAATTAACATTTCTGTAAGATCACTAATATAAGGGGTGATTTTATCAAAAGTAGCTTTGTTACAATTGACAAAAATTTGTCCTTCTAAAGATGATCCTATTTTGCCAGAATCACGAAGTACTTGTAATTGCTTCATAGATTCTTCTCTGATAGTATTGAGTATTTCAAAATCTTGAGCTAAAGTATCATTAACCCATTCTTTTGGGATAGCATTAGTCATCAACAAATGAATGGACTCTTCTTTTTTGGTGAAAGGAGCATGACTATAAACTTCTTCACAAGTAAATACTAATACTGGTGAAAGCATAGCTGTTAATTCTTCTAAAAGATAACTAAGCACTGTTTGTGCTGATTTTCTGGAAGGATCATTAGGGCTAGAAATATATAATCTATCTTTTAGAATATCAAAATATTCTCCACTTAGATCAATAATAGTAAAATTAAATATTTCTCTATATGCTCTATGGAATTGGTAATTATCCATATATTTTTTATAATTTGTTTTCAAAGTAGCCAGCTTATGTAACATATGCTGATCCAACTTTGTTAGTTGATTATAAGTTAAGCGATCATCACTAGTAAAGTCAAATAATGTTCCTAAAAGATAACGGAAAGTATTTCTTAATTTTCTATAAAGATCTACGGTCTTTTGGATAATATTATCGCCTATTCTGAGATCTTTCATGTAATCTTCTGTTACTGTCCACAATCTAAGGATATCTGCACCAAATTTGTCAGTAACTTCTGATGGTGATACAGAATTTCCAGCAGATTTATGCATTTGATGACCAAGTTCGTCTAATACCCAACCATGAGTAAGGACAGTCTTAAAAGGAGGGTGTCCATTGATAGCCATACTATTCCATAAAGAAGATTGGAACCAACCTCTATATTGATCATTTCCTTCAAAATAAAGATCTGCAGGGCAAGCATCAATTTTGTTAAGAACAGCATAATGAGAAGATCCTGAATCAAACCAAACATCTAAAATATCTTCTTCTTTGGTGAATTCGGTATGATTACAATGAGGACAAGTAAACCCTTGTGGTAATAATGCTTTAGCATCGTTTTCTATCCAAAAAGCTAAGCCTTCTGTACGGACACGAGCAGCAATATCCATTGCTAATTTTTCGGAGATAACTGCTTCTTCACATTTTTTACAATAAAATGCAGGTATTGGTACACCCCATTTACGTTGGCGTGATACACACCAGTCAGGTCTATCCGTGAGCATATTTTTGATTCTGTCTTCACCCCAACCTGGTATCCATTTTACAGAAGTAGAAACTGCGACTAAAGCTTTGGAAGAAAGTTCAGGATCTGAAACTTTGAAGAACCATTGAGGTTTTGTACGGAAAATAACAGGAGTTTTTGTTCTCCAATCATGAGGATATGAGTGAACAATGTCTTTGGTAAAGTATAACAATCCTAATGTTTTGAGATGTTCTATGATTTTTGGATTGGCGTCAAAGACTTTGACTCCTTGCCATTCTGGTACTTCAGCAGTAAAGCGTCCTTCGTCATCAACGGGAGATAAAATTTCTAAATTATATTTTAATCCTGTATGATAGTCATCTGTACCATGTCCAGGTGCTGTATGAACAATACCTGTACCTGCGTCCATCGTTACATAATCAGCGAATACTACTTTGGATTCTCTTTTGATCCAAGGGTGCATTACTTGTAATTTTTCTAAATCAGCTCTTGAAATTAATTTACTTGAAACTTCTGTTGCTCCTGTAAGAGCTAGTATTTGTTCTTTTAAAGCAGACCCAAGAATCATGGTAATACCAGAATTAATAGTAACAGCTTCGTAAGTTTCATCGGGATGAAAAGCAATAGCCACGTTAGCAGGTAAAGTCCAAGGAGTAGTAGTCCAAATAATCACATAAGATTTTTCTGGTAAATTAACATCTTTGAAGTTAGCAATAGGGAAGAGTGTATAAACAGTAGGGGAAGTATGATCGTGATATTCTACCTCAGCATCAGCAAGAGCTGTTCTACTATCTGGAGACCAATAAATAGGTCTTTGTCCTCTATATATATAGCCATTTCCTACTAATTTTCCAAAAGCTTCGATGATAGATGCTTCGTAATCGTTAGACATGGTGAGATAAGGATTATCCCAATCAGCAAGTACACCAAGACGCTTAAAACTGTTGCGTTGTTTGTTGACAAAGTCTTGAGCATATTCTCGAGATTTTTCACGAATTTCAAAAGGAGTCAAAGAATCAGCAGTTTTGCCCAAAGCTTTTAGCGTGTTTAGTTCTATAGGAAGTCCATGACAATCCCAACCTGGAATAAAAGGAACATTAAATCCCTCCATATATTTGTAACGACAAATGACATCTTTTAAAATTTTGTTTAATGATGTTCCTATATGAATATCTCCATTAGCATAAGGAGGACCATCATGAAGAATAAAGGTAGGAGCTTTTTCTTGTTTAGTTAATCGTTTTTGGTAAATGTTTTTTTTAGCCCATTCTTCGAGCATTATAGGCTCTTTATTGACTAATCCAGCTCTCATATCAAAACTAGTTTTGGGGAGATTGACTGGGTAGGAATTCTTTTTACTCATAGCACACCTTTCCATTTAATAAAATATATTGTTTTAGTATAACAGAATGTACAATATATTGCAATACTTATAATGAGATTTTGGCAATATCTCAAAATATTAGAGAGACAAAAGAATTTATTATTGTATAATATTTGAAATCAAGTTATAATAATAGATATTATAAATAAGGAGTTAGTTATGAATAATATAAAAAACAATCTGCTAGTCAGGTTAATATTGGGTATAGCCATAGGGATAGTAGTGGGGCTAAGCAATGTAGAAATACTTGTTAGATTATTAGCTACCTTTAATAGTCTCTTTGGATCATTCTTATCCTTTGTTATTCCTTTATTAATTTTGGCTTTTATCACCTATGGTATTGCCGAATTAGGAGGTAGTGCCAAAAAATTATTAGGTATTACTGTAGCATTATCTTATGGTTCTACCGTACTTGTTGGTATGTCTGTAGTCATGGTTGATATGTCTATCTTACCAAAATTATTATCTGGTATTACTATTACAACATTAGCCGATGCCTCTAAATCTGTTGCCCCTTATTTAACATTGGCTATGCCTCCATTAATGTCTGTGATGACAGCACTTATTTTATCTTTTATTTTAGGGATTGGTATTGCTGGATTAAAAAGCACTGCTCTTAAAAATGGATTTCAAGAATTCCATGCCATTATCTCAGATACTATTAAATCAATTGTGATTCCTTTACTTCCTATTCATATCGCTGGTGTGTTTGCACAGATGGCTTATTCTGGTC
Organism: uncultured Brevinema sp.; assembly: GCA_947040475.1. GTDB lineage: Bacteria > Spirochaetota > Brevinematia > Brevinematales > Brevinemataceae > Brevinema_A. Next base: position 18,225 of record CAMRBT010000001.1, on the reverse strand, counting down.
AAGTAGTAGTCGTGATAGGTATTTTTGCTAAGGTGTTTATTGTAGTTATTTGTTTGCATTTGATAGTATTAACAGTACAGTATACTATTGCAGGAGCTATGGCAAAAAAGAATCCTGTAACCTTAATTAAAAATATGTTGCCTGCTTATATGACAGCAGTAGGTACTCAATCTTCTGCTGCTACTATTCCTGTAACAGCTCAAGCAATTAAAAAGAATGGTGTTAGACCACAAATTGCTGAATTTGTAGCTTCTTTATGTGCTAATATTCATTTGTCTGGGTCTATGACTACTTTGACTACTTGTTCAATTGCAATTTTATTAATTTCAGGCATACCTATATCTATACCAGATATGTTAGGATTTATGTTATTATTAGGAATAATAACAGTTGCTGCACCAGGATTGCCAGGAGGAGCAGTAATGGCTGCTGTTGGTATCTTACAAAGTAACTTAGGTTTTACTGAACCAATGACAGCATTGATTATTAGTTTGTATCTCACTCAAGATAGTTTTGGTACTGCTTGTAATGTAACAGGAGATGGAGCCTTAGCAGTAATTATTGATTCTACAGTAAAAGATACAGATCTGGCATAGTAATTTTTTATATTGATATTAAATAAAAAATAAAAATCCCCTAGTATAACTAGGGGATTTTTTAATGAAAAAAAAAGAGACTCTAACTCTTGTGGAGTCGAGTTAAGATAGTAAAGAGAGAATCATTTGAGGTTTTAGATTTGCTTGAGCAATCATAGAGACAGATGCTTGTTGAAGAATTTGATTCTTAACAAGGTCACTAACTCCACGAGCCATATTAGTGTCACGAATACGAGATTCAGCAGCTGTGGTATTCTCATAAGCAATGTATAAGCCTTGATATACACTTTGAAATCTATTTTGATAAGCCCCAAGTTCTGTTCTTTGACTTGTTACCTCACTAAGTGCACTGTCAATTTTTCCTATGGATAAATTGGCTAAGTCAGCAGATGTTGTTCCAATAGTAACGTTACCGTCACCATCACGCAGTCCTAATCCTTCAGCACTAAGTTCTCTAATGTACAGTTGTACATTATCGTCTTGATTAGGTCCAATATGTAGCAATAAACCACTAGTTGTATCCATAACAGGTGCAGGGGGAATGTTGTTATCAGCTACGGCTTGACCCGGATCTGCAACAACTTCAGCAGTAGGTGCTACAACACCAGGTTGAGCAAATCTACCATTGAGCATGGCCATTGTGTTAAATTGAGCCGTATTAGAAATACGATCAATCTCATCTACAAGTAATCCTATTTCTAGGTTGAGATATCCACGATCTTCATCAGTGTAAATCCCATTAGCCCCTTGAATACTCAATTCTCTTACACGTTGCAAAGAGCTAGTTACTTCCTGTAAATAACCTTCTGCCGTTTGAATGAAAGAGGTGGCATCTTGGGTGTTTCTCATGGCTTGATCCAAACCACGAATTTGAGTACGCATTTTTTCGGAAACAGCAAGCCCTGAGGCATCATCTGCACCACTATTAATACGCATTCCTGAAGATAGTTGTTCCATATTTTTAGAAACTTTGCCATCTATCATACTAGCTTGTCTATTCGCAAAAATAGAGCTAATATTATTGTTAATAATCATATATTATTCCTCCTTGAATATATATCCATCCTTGTACAGAGTAGAGTCTCTTTCTAAATAGTAGATTAAGACATGATATATAATTTCTTAGAGGAAAATAATGATATGTTAGTAGTACCGTATAAAATCAAAAAGTTTCCTAAATAAAATTAGGAAACATTTTTGATTAAATAGCCTATCTTAATAGTTGTAAAACCATCTGAGGTTTTTGGTTAGCCTGAGCTAACATGGAAACCGCAGCTTGTGTTAAGACTTGGTTTTTAGCTAATAAGCTAGATTCTTGAGCCATATTGGTATCACGAATACGAGATTCGGCAGCTTGGAGATTTTCAGATCCAACCATGATACTACGTGTTGATGATTCAAGTCTATTTTGATAAGCACCTAAGTCAGCACGTTGTGCATTAACTTTTGAAAGGGCTTGATCAATAGTACCTATAGCTAAATTAGCACTATCTTGAGTTGCCATTGAAATAGGCTCTTGAGTTGCCATATCTTTTAGACCTAAAGAAGTTGCATTCATTGTACCAACAAATACTTGTACTCTTTCATCCATATTTGCACCGAGCTGTAAATACATTTCGGAAGCAGGTACACTCTCAGCTGTTGGTTCAGCAAACATACCAGAAAGCATTTTTAGACCATTAAATTGAGCTTGCTCTCCAATACGATCAATCTCTTCGACCATTTGAGATACTTCTACTTGGATATATCCACGATCTTCATCGGAGTAAATACCGTTGGCTGCTTGAATAGAAAGTTCACGTACACGTTGAAGAGCATTTCCTACTTCTTGCAAATAACCTTCTGTTGTTTGAATAAAAGATACACCATCTTGAGTATTTCTAAGAGCTTGATTTAAACCACGAATTTGTGATCTCATTTTTTCAGAAACTGCAAGTCCAGAAGCATCATCACCAGCACGGTTTATACGCATACCTGAAGACAATCTCTCCATGTTTTTATCAGTATTAGCTGATCCAATAGATAGCTGCCTGTTCCCAAAAATGGAACTGATGTTGTTATTAATAATCATGATATCCTCCTTGATTCATGTAAGTATTTTTTGATTAATTTTAATGATATAATCATATTAAGTCCAACTCCTATTGGATTTAATATCTGTTCCTCCTATATCCTTTATTCTATCCGTAATTTTTTTATAAATATTATTAAGTTTTTTAAAATAAGACCGAAAATATATTAGATAAACTAAATACTTTTATCAATACACCGTAAAATTCAAAGTGTATAAGATTACATTTATGTATCGGATAGGCAATATCTCAAACTTTAATAAAAAAATAAAAAAACACCCTTTAAATAAAAGGGTGTTTTTTTATTGATTTTTTACTTATCCAGAGAATACTCTGAAAGAACTATCTAGTTCTAAAAATTCCAGTAATGATAGGTGTATAGGTAGTTCAAGCTTGGGATCCTTCTCAAAAATTAATTGAGAATCATTGACGGAAGCTTGTAATATTTTTTGATCTTTAGCAAAGTCAGCTAACTTAAAAACAGGGACACCTGTTTGTTTGACGCCTAAAATTTCACCAGGACCTCTAATTTTGAGATCTTCCTCAGCAATTACAAAGCCATCTGTCGTAGAACAAAAAATATCTAAACGAAGATCTGCATCATATCCATGATTTACAGCAAAACAAAAAGATTTATCTTTTCCTCTACCGACACGTCCACGTAATTGGTGTAATTGAGCCAATCCAAAACGTTCTGCATTTTCTATAATCATAATTGTAGCATTAGGAATATCAATCCCTACTTCGATGACGGTAGTAGCAACGAGAATTTGAGAATTATTTAAAGCAAATTCTTTCATGATTTGATCTTTTTCACTTTGAGACATACGCCCATGAATAATACTAATATTATATTGAGGAAAGAGTTTCACAAAATCTGCATATACTTGTTCTGCAGATTTTACATCTGCCATATTTTCGTTCTCTTCAATAAAAGGACATACAACAAAAGCCTGTCTACCTTTGTGTATTTCTTTATGTAATTTATCCAACATAGCTCTGTATTGACTTTTTTTGACATGGGTCGTTGTGATTTCTTGTCTTCCTGCAGGTAGTTCATCGATTACAGAAATATCTAGATCTCCATATAATGATAAAGTAATAGTACGAGGAATAGGGGTGGCTGTCATTGCTAAAATGTCAGGATTTTCTCCTTTTTTGATGAGCATCCCACGTTGTTCTACCCCAAATTTGTGTTGTTCATCAATAATCACTAAAGTGAGATTGTTGTAGATAACTTCTTTTTGAAACAAAGCATGCGTTCCTATAATAATAGGAAGAGTACCGAGTTTTAACCCTTCTAAAATGGGTTGTCTATCTTTGGTAGAAAAGCTTCCTGTCAATAAAGCACAAGGAATTTGTAATATTTCTAAAAGGGGCTTTATTTTTTTATAATGTTGAAAAGATAAAACTTCTGTAGGGGCAAGAAAAGCAGCTTGGTGTCCATTAGCAGCAGCAAGAATCATCGCTGCTAGAGCAACGGTAGTCTTACCAGAACCAACATCTCCTTGAAGGAGTCGGTGCATGGCATGTTCTTGATTGAGATCTTCAAATATTTCTTGAATCACACGCTCTTGAGCAGAAGTCATCTTGAAGGGTAATTCTTGTTCAAATTTGGCTAAGATATCTTTGTTAGGATAACGATGTTCTTTTATTACTTTGATCTCTTGCATTCTTCGCAGTTCTAGGGCTATTCTTGTGCAGAGAAATTCTTCATAAGCACCGCGTACTCTTGCTTTTTCTAATTGTGAAAAGGTGTCAGGATAATGTAATTGTTGTAAACAGGCTATTTTATCTAACAAATTTCTGCTTTCTCTAAAATATTTGGGTACAGGATCTTTAATATGTTTGAGCGAAAGATCAAAAGCTTTTTTGATTATTTTATAAAATTCTTTTTGTCGTAATCCTTCGGTAACACGATAAACGGGGACTATTTTACCCAAGAGTGAAGTCGGTGATCCAAATTTTTCTATGGTTTCAAATTCAAAATTAGACGATTGGATTTTATTAAAGCGAAATTCAAATTTGCCATAAATATAAAATTCTTGCCCTACAGACATTAATTTGTCTATGCCACGCATATTGAAAGTAACGAGTTCAGCACTAGCAGAATGATCGGTGATAAGGATTTTGACTTGTCTTTTTTTGTTCCAAAAAAAAGATTCTTGAGCGGTAACAGTAGCTCTAATAACAGCCGTTTCTTGAGAAAAAACGAGATCTGTTAAGGTGCTGATCTCTGATCTGTCTTCATAACGAAAAGGAAAATAAGTGATAAGATCTTCTAAGTTCTCTATCCCCATTTTGTGAAGTAAATAACTTTGACGCTCTGTGTAATGTTGAGCTATGGGAATGGTTTTGAGTTCAGGAATTTTCATAAGTTACCTAAATTATAATCCTTTTTGTCTAGCTTGTGTTTCGATTTCTGTATTAATTTCTGTCATTAATTGTGAGAGACTATGTCCTTCGGAAGCATATTGAATTAATGTATCTTTGAGGCTTGATTTGGGTGTAGGGGTATGATCTTTGTAGTCTTGTATATTTTGATTGTGGGTAGATAATTTTCTCATTAATTTGTCAAAACGCATCATCTCAGGGAGAGATTTTGGGATTCCATCAAAGGTACTGCTACGTTCTGATTTTTCTTTTTTCTTCAATAGTTCCCAATTAGCAATGACTTCTTCTTGATTGGATACTTTTGTGTCTCCAAAAACATGAGGATGTCTAAAAATCAGTTTTTCTATTGCTTGATTATATACATCAGGCAAGTTACAAACATCATCTTGCTGGGCAATATGACTGAGTAGTAAAAGCATAAAAGTAACATCACCAAGCTCTTCAGAAATATCTTTGGAATTATTTTCTTGAATGGCATCAGATAGTTCAAAACATTCTTCCAAAAAAAGTTTGTCTAAGGATTGTATCGTTTGTGCTTTATCCCAAGGACAACCATTTTCTGAACGTAAGACATTAATAATTTTATACAATTCTTCTAAAGACTTTATCATAATATTATCCTTGTCGAGGTGTTTTTAATCTGATTTTTGAGGTTTTCTTAAAATTACCAAATACAGAAGTGTTTTCTTTTATTGGGAAAGCAATACTTTTTAGGATTCCTGATAAATAAGGAGCCGCATTTTGATTGTTTAGCATATCACTAACAATGAGAATCTCTTTAACAATCACAGAAGGAGTGTCTTCTTTTTGAAGATTTAAGACACCTATTAATAACAAAGCTTTATCTAGGGTTAAAAATTTATCCCAAGTTCTATTAGTACTAGTCTTAGCAACAACCTCAATCAATGATTTTTCTTGATCGTAGACATTCATAATAGTACTTTGAGCAAATTGAATAATTTGATTTTGAACATTTGAGGGTAGGGTAGGGTATTCTGGTAAATATGTTTCTAATTTTTCTATATATATAGAAGGAATAGCTTCATCGCTAATATTTTCTATGTTGTCGTTAAGATATAAAACTGCTAATAAACGTCCGTATCTTCGTGCACTAATTCTTTTTTCTATCATGATTGTGATTCCTATATCTTATCTTTATTATTTATTTAAATTTGTTAAAAACATTTTTGTAGCTATTATCGGAAGGAGTGAGAGTGATCTCACCTTCGGCTATTCTCTTTTTGATAGATTTATCTATTGCTTTTTCAGCTCTTTCGTATTTGATCATTTCTTCTACTCTTGGTAATGCGATATCTAAGCTAAGTTGTTGTGGTTGAACAACATCAAGGATTTTCATGGTGAGATAAGTAGATACCCCTGTACTTCTAAAAGGAATAGGCTGAGGAATAAAAATCCCTTTATTTTTAACAATAGGAATAGGAGCTCCACCCAAATTCAAAGAAGGTTGAAGAGCAATTCCTAGAATTTCATCGGGGATTTTCTTTTGAAGAATAAGAATATCGGGAGTGAATAATCCTGTAGCTCCAGAAAAGGCAGTAAATCGTAAAGAAGAATATTTCTTTTTTAGGGCATTAAAATTATTAGAAGTATCAAGATCTTTAGCAAGTGCTTGCATTTTTGTTTCTACTTCAGAAAGTTCTGTTAAAGTCCATTTGTCTGAGGCTGCTACTGCAAAAATAATAAGATTGAATTTTGGGAAGGGAGAATCTTTAAATTGAGCTTTGTTTTTGTTGTAGAATGCCTTAGATTCTCCTATAGGAATAGGTTTGTTAATTTCTGCTTTTACATGGACATCACCAAACATCAATCCTTTTTTGACTTTATCTGATCTGATGAGCATTCTATATAAGTCACTATAATCTTCGTATAATTTTTTACGTTGGGGACTATTTGGGTCTGAAGGATTGTTTGTCATAGTGCCAATTTGTTTTCTTAACTCTACTTCGTCCATATAATAATCGGAATTATTTTCTGCAATTACTAACAAAGAAGATAAAGTAATAAGTTTTTCTAAGGCTTCGTTGGAAGTAGGTCGTTTTTGAGCAATAATAGCTTCAAAGTCACGCATACGAGCAATGTCAAAACTAGTAATAGCGATACTGCCTACACTAACTATAATTTGATTGACGACAGCTGCGGGAGTGTTGATAGATAGAGTACATAGTAAAGTGATAAATACAATGATTTTTTTATTCATGATATCTCCTAGATATTGATATGAAGTGAATTTTAGAGAGAAATAGATTCCCAAATAATATCTTGTTGCATTATTTCTTCTGAAATTTTTTGCAAGTTCTCACTATATTTGGTCGTTAAAAACACAAGAGGTTTGATAATATCTGTTTTTTCTTTAGAAATAATAGATGATACTTGTTGTATAATTCCACTATAGGGATTTATTATTGTTAAATTTTTATAGTTCTGTTGAAATTTTTCTAATAATAAATTATAATGTGTACAACCTAAGATTAAATGTTTAATGTTATTAGGAAATTGAGCAATATATTGATCTAATATTTCTACAATATTGTCTGCATTATTTTCTATGGCAGGCACTAGTAGTGGTGCTGCAATTTGTGTAATATTTGCACTAAAATTAGCCTGATTAAAAGCATTTAAATAAGCACCATGCTCTACTGTAAAAGATGTCGCAAGAATGCCGATATTCTTAATGTCACTAAATTCTTGAGTATATGTTTGCACTAAAGAATCAATAATACTGTATACAGGAATTTTTGGAGGGCTTATTTCGGGGATCAAACTACTTATCGTACTACAAGCCACAACAATGCCTTTGGCCTTTTTGAAACAGTTAATATTATGGTTGAATATTTCTTTTAATTGATTTGTATTTTTCTCACCATAAGGAATATTCTGAGAATCGGCAAGATAAACGAATTCTTCGTGAGGAAATTGTTGGTGAAGATGTTTGAGAACACTTAAACCTCCAAGACCTGAATCAAAGACACCAATGAATGACATAGTGAAATCCTTATAAAATTAATATAATTAGTTCATTATTATACAATGTTAATGTTCTTTATTCAAGTATCTACTATAAAATAATAAAAATAATAATAAAAAGAAAATAATAAAAAATAGTTAATTTGTTGAAAAAATAAATTAAGTTAATATAATAAAATAGATTGTATTTGTAAATATAAAAATTAAGGGTGATAGAATGGGATTATATCAAGATTTACCAGATAATAGTTATGTGAAAAAACTTTTGCTAGGAATAGAAGATGCTTTTGCGGAACGATTTTTACAAATGAAAAAAAACTATGAAACAGCTACTGATAAAGAAGATAAGCGTATGTATAGAGATAAATTAGGTAATATGTTTTGGGAACTATATCCTATGGTCGCTAAATTGATCAACCCCGAATTAAGTACTGCTAAAAGAATGTTCCTCCGTTATGGACTCGTTGATCTTAGGAATTTATCTCCAGAAGATCAAAAATTTATTTTAAATCAACCTCTAACTCCTGTTGATTATGAATCAGAAACAATGTTTTATGCTGATGAATGGCTTCAAGGGATTGTTGACGGAAAAATAAAACCTTCAGCTGTTGATGAAACAGAAGGTCCTTCTGCTGCAGCGTCACCAGCTCAAACTGCTCAGGTAGTAAGTGGTAAACAAGAAAAACATGTAGCTTTATTACAGGTAGAAAAGGGAAGATTTGATTTGTTTAAGGAACAGAGAGATAAGACCTTACATGATTTATCTCTGATATTTGATGTGTTACGAGAAATACATTCAGATCCTGAAACAAGATATGAGGGTGTTTATAGTGCTGATCAAACTAAAGCTTTAGATGAAATACCTTCTCTTCATAAAGAAATAAGAAAAATTAATAAAGAAATGGCACTGTGTGCCCGTGTCATGGCAAAAGCTCAAGAATCTCTTGATGAATTACAAGAAGAAAACAATGGTAGTGGTGGTGGAGCTCAAGAAAGTAGTTCAAATAATAAAGAAAGTTTAATGTCTGAAGTAAGCAATTTACGTCAAATGGTAAAGATGACAGTAGGACGTAAAGGGAATCCTTTCCCTTTATTAACATCTGGATTTTTACCAAAAGAAAGTAGAGACTATCTCTTTAGAGAAACAGTAAAGAAAAAATTAAATCAATGGTTAGCTTTAGATCCTGAGGCTTTTGAACGCACTTATAAAGGCGAAATTATGAATATTATGCCTTATATGATTTTGTTACCTGGTTATGGTGCTACAGGAGCATGTTGGGAAGCTTTAGATAATGATAATAAACAATTTGGTCGAGGGCGGGTAGTCCTTCCTATTTTTACTAGATCTGCGGATTTGTCTCTACTAACAGGAATAGGGGATATTCGATGGCAAGCTGCCAAAGAAATTGCTTCTTACTATTGGATGGAAGAAGGATTGACAGGTCGTTACTATGAATACTATCTCGAAGCCAAGCTAAAAGGCGATTTAAAAACATTGTTTATTACCGATTATCTTATTTGGATGACAAAAGAAACTCAAGGTATGCAAAAACTAGAACAAAATGCACGTTATGTGTTCTGGCGTTATGTGCCTCTTCCTCAAGAAAATAAAATCAAACTTAGTAATAAAGGTTACTACTATGGTCAACTTTGGGAAAAAGAACAAGTTTGGCGTCAAAATAAAAATGCATAATATAAAAAATAAAAACCCCCTAATATTTAGGGGGTTTTGTTTAGTAAAGTGATTGTTTTGAAATAATATTTTATAGAATTATTTGCATAATTAATTCGCCAGCTGTTACAGATCCAGAATCTTTAATAATTTTTAAAGTAGCAGTTTCTGGTTTTTCTACAACGATTACTGGAGTAATAAGAGTTTCTACTTTGGATAATAAAACATCTTGATCAAAAGAAATTAAAGGAGTTTGACTTTTAACATTGCCTGTGAGAGGTGCTAAAGCTTTGAATCCTTCGCCATTTAATTGTACGGTATTCATACCTATATGTACGATCATTTCTATAACACCATTGTCACAACCAACTGCGTGTAAGGTGTGAAATATATTTACTCCACAATCAAAAGGAGCATAAAGAGTGTCTTTTGTAGGGCTGATACAAAGCCCTTCTCCCATCATTCCTTGTGCAAAAGCTTCGTCTGGGGATGCAGTTAACGGTAATAGTTCTCCATCTAAAGGAGAATAGATATCAATGACTTTTGGAGTCTTTTTGAAAAAATTAAACATAATAACCTCTTAAATTTCTAATATTTTTGTTTATATATTATAATGAATTATACAATGAAAAAAAAAGATAGTCAATAAATAGTTAAATAAATAAATTATATGCTTATTATTTATTGAAGTACACATATATTTTGTAATTTAGATTTGCATAAAATCAAAAATATGCTATGATTATTTATGATCAAAAAATATGAGGGTGTGATAATGAAAGTAAAAGTGCTCCTTAATAGAGATGAAATTGTAAAATCTGCGGTTCAAAAAATCGTTGATAAAATTAATAACAATCAAAAAGAATATTTTGTATTGAGTTTGTCTACAGGATTTACCGTGCTAAGTATCTGTGAAGAGCTTGCACGCTATGTACAAGAAAAAAAGGTATCTCTCAAGAATGTTATTATTTTTTATGCGGGTGAGTTTGTGGGATATTCACAAGTTAAACAGCAAGATTATTTTAAACAATTGCAAGAGAAATTCTTTTCTAAAATTGATATCTCTCCTAAAAATATTTATACTTTAAATGGAACTGCCGAAAATCTTTCTTTAGAATGTGAACAATATGAACAAAAAATTAAAGATGTTGGTGGAATAGATTTTTTCTTAGGATCTTTAGGAGCTATGGGAGAATTAGCATTTAATGAACAAGGGTCTTCCTTACATTCTCGAACACGATTAAAAACATTAACCTCAGAAACTCTCAAAGCTGATGCCCGATTTTTTGGTGGCGATATAGCTAGAGTTCCTTCCCAAGCCTTAACAATGGGTGTGGGAACGATTTGTGAAGCTAAAGAAATTCTGATTGTTGTATATGGTGTCCATAAAGCGTTTGCACTTAAATCTTGTTTAGAAAAAGCGATCTCGGATATGAGTCCTGCATCTGTCTTACAAATGCATCCTAAAACTACTTTTATGGTAGATAAAGTTGCTAGCAGATCCTTGACTACCTTAATTAACGAATAAATAAATAAATAAATTACTATATTTGTACTTTGTACATAGGAGTGTGTTATGAGATTAATTATAACAGAAGAACACGTTGGCGATTGGTCTGCATATTTTATTGCAAAAAGAATACTTGATTTTGCCCCAACGGAAGACAAACCTTTTGTTTTAGGAATACCGGGTGGTGGAACTGTCCTACCTATGTACAAAAGACTTGTTCAATTCCATCAAGATGGTGTATTAAGTTTTAAAAATGTAGTTTTTTTTAATACAGGGGAATATCTAGGAATAGATCCTACCAATGTTAATAGTTTTTCTTCAACTATTAATACAAATTTTTTCAATTTTGTTGATGCTCAAGTAAAAAATATTCATTTACTAAATGCTTTGGCAGAAGATATCAAAGAAGAAGCACTACGTTATGAAGAATTAATCAAATCTTATGGTGGTGTTAATTTATGGGTTTGTGGTTTGGGCGATGATGGGCATTTAGCCTTTAACGAACCTGGATCTTCCTTACAATCACGTACAAGAGATAAAGAATTAGCCTTTGAAACCCGTGTTGCGAATGCGAAATTTTTTAATGGTAATTTAGATTTAGTTCCTAAAGTTGCTTTAACTATTGGTGTTGGAACACTCCTAGATGCGGAAGAAATTATAGTATTAGCTCAGGGAGCTAATAAATCTAGAGCATTGCAGGTAAGTATTGAAGAGGGAATCAATCACCTCTATCCTGCTTCAGCATTGCAAATGCATACAAAAGCAACATTTGTTGCTAGTGAAGATGCCGTAGCCGATATTAGATTAAGAACCTATCGTTATCATAAAGAAGTAGAATCAAAAAGTATTCATCCTAAAATTTTAATCAAAGGCTTATACAAATCTTATTATGCTTTAGTTAATGCTAGAGTATTTGATGGTGAAAAATTCCTTGATAATGCAACAGTAATTATCGAAAATGATAGAATCAAAAGTATAGAAATGGATGCTTCTTCAGATATCGTAATGTCTAAAATAGATCTTAAAGGAAAAACTATTGTTCCTGGATATATAGATCTTCAAGTTAATGGTTGTGGTGGAGCAGATATTAATTATGATATATCCATTGATGCTCTCCAAGTAATGTTTGAAACAAATCTTAAACATGGGGTTACTAGTTACGCACCTACCTTTATTACTAATAGTGATGAAAAAATATTAGAAGCTATAAATCTTATTAATCATATAGAAAATAAAAATATCTTAGGAATTATTGCTTGGCATTTTGAAGGTCCTTATCTTTCTAAAATGAAAAAAGGAATTCATGCCATAGAACATATTAGAAAACCTTCTCAAGAAATGTTAGATGCTATTATTAACGCTAAAATAGACAGAAAAATCCTTACTCTAGCACCAGAAGAAAATACAGCAGAAGACATTAAAAAATTAGCAGATGGTGGGGTGATTGTATCTATGGGTCATACCAATGGTACTCACAATCAATTAAAAGAAAAAATCCCTCATGGGATTACCATGGCAACTCATTTATATAATGCGATGAGCCCTATGGACTCCAGAGAACCTGGTGCAGTAGGAACAGTCTTAGAAAATGATAATATTTATGCAGGGATTATTGTGGATGGAATCCATAGTAACTATGCTTCTGTAGATGTTGCTTATAAATCATTAGGCGATCACCTTTTTCTCGTTAGTGATGCCGCTGCACCAGCAGGGACAGATATAGAAGAATTTGAATTTGGTGGACGAAAAATTTATCATAGAGATGGCAAATGTGTCGCTGAAGATGGCACTTTAGCGGGGGTAGCGATCTTGATGGACAAATGTGTTCAGAACTTAGTAAAATATGTCAAAGTGCCTTTAGAAGATGCTTTTAGAATGGCTTCTCTTTACCCAGCTAGATCTATTAAAAAAGACGATGAGTATGGCTACATTAAGGCTGGTTATAAAGCTAATATCACTATATTAGATGACGATTTAAATGTACACGGAGTTGTCTTTAATGGTCGCTATATACCTGTTGAAGAAAAAATCAATAAATAATTTATAAAACAATAAAAAAAATTATCTAAAGGAATCAGATATGGCTACAATTAAAATCAAAGGGATATCAGCATGTCCTGGCGTTGTTTCAGGGAAAGTTTTTATTTTTGCTACGCCAGAAATTAAAATCAACGAAAAACAAATTGCTACTTCTCAAATTGAACAAGAATATCAATTGTTTGACGAAGGGCGTGCTAAAGCACAAGAACAATTAGAAAAAGTTAAAGACATTACTTTAAAAAATATTGGTGCCGAAGAAGCTGAGATCTTTGATGGACATATAGAGATCCTACTCGATGAAGGGATGGAAGAAGAAGTTAAAGCATTAATCAAAGATGAGCTTTACTCTGCTGATAAAGCTACACAAACAGTAGCAGATCAATATATAGAAATGTTTAGCACTATGGAAGATTCCTATATGCGTGAACGTGCTGCTGATATGAAAGACATTTTTAGACGTCTTGTTTCAAATATCTTAGGGATACATATTCCTCAATTATCAGAGATCGAAGACTCTTCTATTGTGATAGCTTTTGATTTAACTCCTTCAGATACTGCTCAAATGGATAGAACAAAAGTCTTAGGATTTGTTACTGCTGAAGGTGGGGCTACTTCTCACGTGGCTATCATGTCCCGCACTTTAGTAATTCCTGCAATCGTTGGAGCAAGAGAAGTTTTGGATCATGTTCAAAATGGACAAGAAATTATTTTAGATGGTTCTGAAGGTGATATTATTATCAACCCAAGTGCTGATGATAAAAAATACTATGATAACAAATTAGCAGACTACAAAAAAGAACTAGAAAGACTAAAGACTCTCAAAAATTTACCAGCCGTTACCAAAGACGGAGTGCATTTTGATCTTTGTGCTAATGTTGGTACTGATATAGATGCAAAACCTGCTTTAGATCAAGGGGCAAAAGGTGTTGGGCTTTATCGTAGTGAATTCCTTTATATGGATAGATCAAACTGGCCTTCAGAAGAAGAGCAAACAAATGCTTATGCTAATGTGGTGCGTGCCTTTGATAAAGATCTTGTAATTATTAGAACCTTAGATATTGGTGGGGATAAAGTCTTAGATTATTTTGCTTTTCCCCATGAATTAAATCCTTTCTTGGGCTGGAGAGCTTTGAGAGTATGTTTGGACAAAATCGATATTTTCAAAACTCAATTAAGATCTATTTTAAGAGCTTCTGCTTTTGGTAAAGTAGGGATTATGTACCCTATGGTTATCTCTTTAGAAGAAGTGCAAAAATCTAATGATATTTTAGAAGAATGTAAAAAAGAGCTCCTTGCAGAAGGAATTGCTTTTGATCCGAATATTCAGCGTGGTGTCATGATAGAAACACCAGCAGCTGCGATGGTTGCTAATGAATTAGCTGACATTGTTGATTTCTTCAGTTATGGTACTAACGATCTTACTCAGTATACTTTGGCTGTCGATAGAGGAAATCCTCATATTGTTAGTTTGTATGATTCTCTTCATCCTGCCGTGCTTCGTCTCATGGCTCAAGCAACAGCGGCAGCTACTGCAAAAGGCGTTTGGGTTGGTGTTTGTGGAGAATTAGGTGGAAACCCTCTTGCAACTTTATTTTTGATGGGTATTGGTGTGACAGAATTAAGTATGAGTGCTATTAGTATTCCAAAAATCAAAGAAATCGTTCGTGCAACAACAATGGCAGAAACCAAAGAGATTGCTCAAAAAGTTCTTTCTTTAGGTACAGGAACAGAAATAAAAGAATTCTTAACAGAATCACTAGCAAAAGTATTAAATAGATAAAATAAAAATTATATTAAGGAGTGAACAATGACATGTGTAGAAATTACAGTAACAAATGATACAGGACTTCATACAAGACCTGGGAATGAACTGGTCAAAATGGTAAAAAGTTTTGAAGGATCAACAATAGAATTAGAAAAAGGTGACAAAAAAGTTGCTGGTAATTCTTTGCTTAAGATTATGTCTTTAGCTGTTAAAAAAGGAGATATGATAAAAGTTCATATTTCTGGCGGAGAAGAAGCTGCAATTGGAGAAAAATTAGTTGCTTTCTTTGCAACTCTCAAAGATTAATTTTTTAATGATAAAATAAAAAAGCTCTTAGTTATAAACTAAGAGCTTTTTTTTGTAATAATAATTTTATGAAGAAACTTTTGCAACAGTCCACTTACTCCAATATTTGTCTAACATATGATTTCGAATAATATAAGTTAATATAATTCTCAACAATTCTTCAACGATAGTTGCTGCCCAAACTCCTGCAATACCAAAATCTGTATGATATAAAACCCAATAAGCTAAGATAACACGTAAAGGAATAGCAACAAGACTTACATATAGAACGTAACGAGCATAGCCCATACCATTTAAGGTGCTCATATTAATTCCTACCGATAAAGAAACAATAGATATACTCAGAATCCATAAATAATTATCTAGAGTAGTTTGGATAATCATTTGATCATTAGAAAATAAACTAACAATAGGGAATCTAAATATATAAAATAGTATCATGATAGCTATTCCTGCTATCCATTTGTTTTTGGTTACGGATCTTATCGTCGCTATCATTCTATCTTTTCGTTTTGCACCAAAAGCTCTACCTATTAAGGACATATTGGCAATATCAAATCCATATAAAAGCCTATAACACATATCACTCAGTAAAAATCCCACATTAAAGAGTGCCCCACCTAAAGGGAATTTACTATTCATCATAGATATGATCGTAGAAGTAGACAAACTCCAAATCATCACCTCTATGGTGATGGGCATTCCTAGCGAGATTCTTTCTTTGATATGCACTTGTAAAGGCGAGATTTTACTAGTTTTAATATTGAGATAATTATGTCTCCAAAAATAAGTGCTTAAAATTATTACAGCCACAAGCTCTGCTAATACTGTAGCAAGGGCAGCTCCTTGAATGCCTAATTCTGGGATAGGACCTAAGCCCCAAATAAAAATAGGATCTAAAATAATATTGGTTGCACTCTGCGCAAGAGTCGCCCACATAATCATTCTAGTATTTCCCAAAGCTTCCAAAATAGAAGCAGGAGCTCCTATTCCAACAAATCTAAACAAATATACGAAAGATACCGTTTTGACATAAATAATAGCATTATTAGCGGGTGCACCTGTCAAATTCATCAATCTCGTTACTGTAGGGCTCATTATTTGCCAAAAAACAAAATAACATAAAGAGAGCGTAATCCCTAGTAAGAAAGTCATTTGAGCGACTTTGGTAGCGGAGTTTTTATTTTTAGCTCCAATACGCTGAGCTATCATCACGGTAGTCGCCGATGCTATACCAATCCAAATAGATTCAAACATCCAAAAAGGAACAACGACAGATGAAAGAGCAAGCAAACTATCGCTACTATATTGACCAATATACATGGTGTCAATAATTTGTTGTATATAAAGAGAGAGAGATCGAAAACTAGCTGGGATTCCTATCGCTAATACGAGAGGGGTGATTTTACGGGTTAGTGTTTTATAATTTGGCATTTGAATATCCTTATGATAGTATAGTCTTATTACAAAGATATTGTCAAATAAATTTTTTTATCTTTATTGTGATCCTTTATTATTACACTAAATACGCCAAAAAACCCTCTAGATATACTAGAGGGTTTTTAAGAAAATAAGTTATTTTATCTTTTCATAAATTTATTCATTTCGTTTTTGTAGATATCAGATTTAGTTCCAAAAATAGCTTGTGTTCCGTTTCCAGAAACAATAACAGCTTTTGCTCCTAATTCTTTTAATTTGTCTTGATTGATAAGAGAAGCATCTTTAACAGAAATTCTTAATCTTGTGATACAAGCATCAGTAGTAGTAATGTTGCCAGCACCGCCATAAGCAAGAACAAGCACTTCTGCAATCTCATCAACGCTCACATTTTGAGCAGATGAAGCTGATACATCCTCACGACCTGGAGTTTGAATATTAAATATCTTAATAGCAAAATAAAACACGACAAAATATAATACTGCCCATACCAGTCCTAAGAGGATCAACATATGTTGATTTTGTCCTAAACCATAAAGAAGAGTATAGTCAATCAATCCGTGGGAAAAGGTGGTACCATGACGAATATCCATAGGAGTTACGACAAGATAAGCTAACAACACTAAACCAGCATGTACTAAATAAAGTAATGGAGCTACAAACATAAATGAAAATTCAATAGGTTCTGTAATACCAGTTAAGAATGATGTTAAAGCAGCAGAGATCATTAGTCCCATTACGGCTTTACGATTTTCAGGTTTTGCACTAAAGCCCATTGCGATAGCAGCAGCAGGAAGTCCCCACATTTTGAACAAATATGATGGAGCTAAATTCCCAGCAGTAGGATCTCCTGAGAGATAACGAGGAATTTCACCCTTTACTAATTCAGCAGGAAGAGCAGTACCAGCAAGAACATCAGAAGCATTTTGAGCTAAATAAGCCATTTCATTTTGGACACTAATTAGATTAGCTTTATCAAAATTACCGATTTCAAAGAAGAAAGGTACGTTCCATACATGGTGGACACCAAGAGGAATAAGTAATCTTTCTAAAAAGCCGTACATTGGGAAAGCAATATTTGGATTTTCGTAAGCAGCCCAGTTTGAAAAAGACTGAATAGCTCCTCCAATAGGTGCCCAAACAAATACCATTACTATTCCTAAAAGAAGACATGATAAGGCATTCGCAATAAGAACAAATCTTTTACCACCAAAAAATCCTAAGATTTCTGGTAATTGCGTATTATAGGTTCTATTAAAAACAAAGGCAGATAATCCACCAACTAACAATCCACCTACAGCACCCATATCAAGAGATTGAATGTTTAAGATAGATTTTGTTGCAACACCATTGATTGTTGCAATAGCACCAACAGTACCTAAAAACACAACATAACCGACTAAGGTAGCCAAAGCTGCAGTACCATCATTATTGGTAAAGGCAATAGC